>JBEKVA010000135.1:0-12216 GCA_049514475.1 Spirochaetia bacterium | reverse complement strand
AAGGACATGGAGTTCGTCCAGTTCCACCCCACGGGCCTGGTGCCCAGCGGCGTGCTCATCACGGAGGCCTGCCGGGGAGAAGGCGGATACCTCCTGAACGCGGAGAATACCCGCTTCATGCAGGACTACGCGAAGAGCAAGATGGAGCTTGCCCCGCGGGACATCATCGCGCGGGCTATGATCACGGAGATGGGCAAGGGGAGGGGATTCGTTCACGAGGTGACCGGCATGAGCCACCTGCTCCTGGACATGCGTCACCTGGGCGAGGAGAAGATCGACGAACGGCTGCCCATGATCAAGGAGCTGGCGGAGAAGCTTCTGGGCATGAATCCCGCCCACGACCCGCTGCCCGTCCGCCCCGCCGCCCATTATACGATGGGCGGAATCCACGAAAATCTGCAGGGCCAGGTGATGATGGATGACGCCGCTACGCCCGTGGAGGGCCTGTGGGCCGCGGGGGAGTGCGGGTGCGTCAGTGTGCACGGCGCCAACAGGCTCGGGAGCAACAGCCTGAGCCACTGCGTCATCTGGGGCCGCATCACCGGCGAAGCCGCGGCGCGTCGGGCCCTTGCCACGAAGAGCTTCCCCCGGCAGGAAGAGGTGAAAGAGCAGCTTGATGCGGCATCCCACCGGCTGGAGGAGCTGCATGCGCGCCGGGAAGGCGAGGATCCCTACCAGCTTCGCCGCGAGCTGTGGGAAATTATGGACTCCTCGGTCCACGTCTACCGGGACGTGCCGGGCCTGGAGAAGGCGCGTGCAAAGCTCGCCGAGCTGCAGGGCCGGTTCGCGGAGATCGGCCTTTCCGACCGCGATGAGACGTACAACACGGAGTACCGCGATTCACTTGAGATCGGGAACATGATCGAGTTGGCCCGGGCAGTCGTTGCATCGGCTCTGACACGCCGGGAATCCCGGGGGTCGCACGCCATGGTGGAATATCCCGCCCGTGACGATGTGAATCATCTCAAGCACACCCTCGCCTACCGGACCGGGGGCGAGCCGAGGATCTCCTCCGCGCCTGTTGCCATCACGCGGTGGCAGCCGATGGAAAGGAAATACTGATGCGCGAGAAGCGCTTGAAGGACCTTCGCGGGCCGCAACGCCGGATCGGCAGGCTCGCCTTATTCACCATGGAAGGCTACATCCACGTGCTGGTCTACCGGATCATGGTGCCTCTCACCCTGCTGTATGCCGCCCTCATCATCGTCTACCTTGCCATGGGCGGCCTGGGAGCCGTGCTGAAGGTCATCACGGCGGTGGTCTGGGTGCTGTGGACGCCGCAGCTCTTCGAGGTTGCCAAGGGCCTGTCCCTCGCGTGGTCCCACGGGATGGCCTTCGGCCGGATGAACCCCGAGTTCGCCGCCCTGTACCGCAAACGGTATGCGAAGCGGAGCACGGGCTACCAGGCCTTTCCCTTCGTGGTGCTTGCTCTCTGGACGGCCGGTTTCATAATCATGCTCCTGAGGTGGGTGCCATGAAGGCATCTCCTGTCATGTTCTTCGATTACCTGGGGATGATCGGGGTCCCCGTTCTGCTCGTTGCCCTGGCTGTGGCCTCGCTCCTCGGCCTGGGGCGGATCGTGCAGCTCGTCCTGCTGGTGCCCATCGCGGCTGGGTGCCTGCTCTATGGGGCCATCGGGATACGCGAGGTATTCATCCACGGAGGAAAAAAGCGTGCGCCGACCCATCGGTAAGGGCTCCCGGGCCTTTCAGCTCATCGTCAGGAAGTACGTTCCTGAAACACAGGACTTCACCGTCTCGAACTACGAGATCCAGGCTGACCGTTTCACCAGCGTCCTCGATGCCCTGATCGGCGTGAAGGAGCGTCACGACCATTCCCTTGCCATACGGTACAGCTGCAACATGGGAATCTGCGGCTCCTGCGGCATGGTGATCAATGGAAAGCCGCGCCTTGCCTGCGAGACGAACATTTTCGCGCTGGGCTCCGACACGGTACAGGTCGGGCCCATGGAAGGCCATCCCCTGCTCAAGGGTCTTGTCACCGACTTCGACGAGTTCTTCGAGAAGCACAAAAGCGTCACGCCATGGCTGGTGCGCACCGACGTGCAGGAGAAGTTCACGGCGGAGAAGGAGTATCCCCAGACGGAGAGCCAGGTGGACAATTTCCTGAACTTCGCCCACTGCATCGAGTGCGGGCTGTGCGTGGACGCCTGCCCGGTGAGCAATACCAACACGCATTTCATCGGGCCGCAGGCCCTCTCCCAAGCCTTTCGCTACAACAGCGATTCCCGCGACCAGGGGGAGAAGGAAAGGCTCGACTCCCTGGACTCCATGGAAGGAGTCTGGGGATGCGAGTACGCCGGGGCCTGTTCCCTGGTCTGCCCCAAGGGAGTGGATCCCGCCCTCACGATACAGCGCTTGAAGCTCGCCCTCATGAAGCGCCGGCTCACGGGCAAGACGAGCACCGACAAGCGGGCAAAGTAGAATGTCCCTGGACTTATGGCGAGTGCCGTGAAAGGATGAGGATATGAACAAGCGTCAGGCGATGATGAAGCTGCTCGACCCTTCGTACAGGCCGGACTCGGTGCCCGCGGCATTCTTCCTGCACTTCGACCCCGCGTACCACGAGGGAAAAGCCGCCGTCGACAAGCACCTTGAGTTCTTCCGTTTCACCGATATGGACTTGGTGAAGATCCAGTTCGAGCAGGATCTGCCGGTCCAGGAGATCAAGAAGCCCGGGGACTGGGCAAAGGTTCCCGTGTACCGCGGGGAGTTCTGGGAGAAGCCTCTTGCCGTGGTGAAGGGCATCGTGGAGGCTGCGCGAAAAGAAGCCGTGGTGGTCCTCACCCTCTACTCTCCGTTCATGCTTGCCGGCCAGGTTGCAGGGTCCCAGACCGTCGTTCGTCACATCCAGGAGAACCCGGCGGCGTTTAAGAAGGGGATGGGCGCTATCACCGAGGGCCTGCTGGGGTTCGTGAAGGACTGCGTCAGCGCCGGTCTTGACGGCTTCTACTCATCCACCCAGGGGGGCGAAAGCGGCCGTCTTGCCGACCCGAAATCATTCAGCGACTGCGTTCGTCCGTACGACCTGGAGGTCATGGGTGAGATCAACCGCTCCTGTCAATTCAACATCCTCCATGTCTGCGATTACCACCTGCCTTATACCGACATTTCCCCGTTCACCGATTACCCGGGTCACATCGTCAATACTAGCCTGAAGCTCGTGGGGAAGGAGATCTCCGCCCGGGAAGTCGCGCGCATGTTCAACCGGCCGTTCATGGGCGGCATGGAACGAAAGGGCGTGATTGCCGGCGGGACACCCGATGCCATTCGTGCGGCGGTGCACGCGGCCATAGAGTCCGCACCGGAGCGCTTCATCCTGGGCGCCGACTGCACGGTCCCCGCGAACACGCCGTGGGAGAATCTGAAGGTCGCCATCAAGGCGGCCCACGAGTTCCGCCGGTAGGGATGGCAGGGACTGTGGGGAGGTCCCGCTCAGTGTTCGTTCCCCTCATCGAGCCGTGTTTTCACACCCGCCCTGAAACGAGTATACTCGCTGCCGATGAGAGCCGCCTGCGCGCAAGGCCCGCCTGCGCGCGGTGTGCACCAGCCTGACTGGAAAGGAAAATAAATGGCTGCACCTTTGCTCCCCGAGGCCGCGGACCCCCTCAATGCCATCATCACGCGAACGACACTTCCCGCCAACCCGCCGCGTGCGGGGATCCTGGCGGGCAGAACCCTGCTGGTAAAGGACCTGATCGACACGGCGGGGATTCGGACAACCTACGGCTCGAATCTCTATTGCGAGCACGTTCCCACGCGCAACGCGACGGTCGTCGAGCGCGCCCTCCGCGCCGGCGCAGTGCTGGTGGGCAAGGCGAACATGCCCGAGTTCGCATGGAGCGTCCTCGGGAAGAACCCGTGGTACGGGACCGTTCACAACCCGGCCCAGCCGGGCAGGACGACCGGCGGCTCCAGCGCGGGCAACGCCGCCGCGCTCGCGGCGGGGCTCGTGGAGCTGGGAATCGGGTCGGATACCGGATGCTCGATACGGCTCCCCTCGGCAGCCTGCGGCACCGTCGGGCTGAAGTCGCGGTGGGGAGTGATCCCCAGGGATGGGATTTTCCCGCTGGCACCGACCTATGACACCGTCGGACCGATGGCGAGAACCGTCGCGGATGTTGCGCTGCTCTGGTCGGTGCTCGCCGAGCGCCCCATCCCGAAGCCGCGGCTGCGCGGGCTGACCGTCGGGCTGCTGCGCCAGCCGCCCCAGATCGGCGACGGCCGGCCGACCGAGAAGAGCGATCGTGCCGAGCAATGGGCCGCCGACCTGAAGCGGTTGGGCGCCCGTGTCGTGGAGGCGAGAATCCCTGACGCGACCGCGAACACCTACGCGGTGGTCCTTCACGAGGCACTGCAGTCGCACGCAGCCACGTTCCCCCAGCGGGCGGGGGAATACGGGGAGGTGATGCGCAGGAAGCTCGAAGGGGCGCAGAAGGTGAAGCCCGATGACGTGGCCGCCGCCTACCGGGCGGTTGAGGAATGGCGGCGCTACCTGCCGGAGGCGGACCTGTTCATCAGCCCGTGCATCGCCGTCGAGCTGCCGTCCGAGGAGGCTGATGAGCAGGAGATCCGTCTGCCGCTTTCCTCGTTCATGCGCTGGGTCAACCTGATCGGGTGGGCGGGGCTCGCCATAGGAAACATGCAGATTGTAGCGCCGCACGATGAGACGGTGCTCGCGGCCGGGCTGGCATTCGAGCAGGGCTGAGAGCCGGGCGGTGGCCGCACGCTGTAATCGCTTATTACATTATGCGGGAAAGGAGACGGCCCATGACGGGGATCGCCGCATATCTGACGTTCGAAGGCAATTGCCGCGAGGCAATGACCTTTTACAAGGACTGCCTGGGAGGAGACCTTGCGCTCCAGTCGGTCGGGGAGACTCCTGCTGCCGCCCAATTTCCTCCGGAGGCGAAGAACAAGATCATGCACGCTGCGCTGACCAACGGCCCCATCACCCTGTATGCATCGGACAACCTGGGCAACGGGTCATCGGCGACGGGCAATAATTTTTCCCTCTGCATCAACTGCAGCAGTGAGGCTGAAGTCAAGAAGCTCTTTTCGAAGCTGTCCGTGGGCGGGAAGGTCGGCCACCCACTGGAGGAACAGTTCTGGGGCGCGATTTTCGGGGACTTCACAGACAAGTTCGGCATTCGCTGGATGACCAACTGGGACAAGCCGAAGAAATAGCGCTCGCCGAACAGCAGAGCCAGCACGCCTCGGTCATTTTTCCCTCGGGAGTTTCCGCATGGCAACGGGCCAGCGCAGGGGTGAGGCCTAGTATATTATGAGGGATGGCCCCGAGGGGCCGCAACGGAGGAGGTACGCATGTCCAGACGGGCAGTCACGTTCGACGGTGTGAGCGTCATGCAGATCGCGGTGGCGGTCTTTCTCTTTACCCTCGGGCTCACCGGGATCATTGACTGGAACTCCAGCATCGCGCAGTTTGGACGGGGGCTGAGCAGGCTCTTCGGAAGGGCGAACGATCCCTTCAACCTCATCATAGCCATCATCGAGCTGGCGGCAGGGGTGATCGTGTTCATCGGGCTTTTCGTTGCCACGACGAACCGCCTCCTCTTCTGGCTCACCATCATCATCGGGATCCTCTGGATCGTGGAGATCATCATCGGCTTCTTTGCGCAGGGGCCTTTCGAGCCGAGCTTCGTCGTATGGCTCAATCGTCTGACAGCGGACGTGATCATCCTCCTTGCGCTGTGGCTGATAAATCGGAAGTACGCATGAGTGACTTCGTCATGGACCCGGGGACGCGGGAGACCGTGGAGAAGGTACGCGCCGCGATCAAGGACCGCGCAACGTGGTTTGCGCTGCTCTATGAGGCATTCAAGGAGGCGCTGCCCGAGGCCGAGGTCGAGCGGCTTTCCCGCAGGGCGATATTCCAGTTCGGCAGGCTGAAAGCGCGAAAGGATCCCGAGCCTTTCACCCATCGCGACTGGGTGCGCCGGCACGAAGAGAAAGGGTCATCGCTCATGTTCGATTCGGACATCGAGTACTGCGACCATCACTCGGTGCAGAAGATGAAGTTCTGCCCGCTGGTGGAGGCGTGGAAGGAGATGGGCCTTTCCCCCCAAGCCATCGCGAAGCTCTGCGACATCGCGATGGAAGGTGACCGGGGCCGCGCGGCCGCCCACGGGGTCCAGATGGAGCTGAAAGAGACCATCGGCAAGGGGGATCCCTGGTGCCGGCTGATTATCAGGGAGAGATAGGCGCCCGAGCGGGATGCCGCGGCCTCAGCCGGCTGCTCCGCGGGTTCTGATGTAGTGAATGAAGTCGGTGTTCACCGGCTCCCCGCCGCCGGCGCGGACAGCGGCGGCGACCTGCCCCCGGTGGTAGGAGCCGTGCATGGCAAGGTGCAGCAGGATGTCACCCACGGTGCCGGTGTAGCGCTCGCCGGTGCTCCTTGCGTATGATATCTCGCGCGTGAAACCGCCGGCGCTCTCGGCTTCCAGAATCGTTTTCAAGGTTGCGTGGTTGGACTCTGCCAGGGAGGCGCAATCGGCCAGAGCGAGCCTTGGCCATACGGCAACGACCGCGGGTGCCTTGCCTTCGATCCTCTCAATCCAGAGCTTTTCGGCGGCCAGCACGTGGGCGAAGTAGTCCATGGCCTTGCCGGCAGGGTGCCGCGGGCCGCCCAGGTTCTGCAGAACGGCGTTGTCAGCCCAGCAGAGATGGTCCATGAGGCGAGCGAGTGTTTCCTTCATTTCACCTCTCCTTGTCTTACCCGTTCATGCGCTGGAAGACCGCCTCCAGCTCCTGCCGTGACCCATGGCTGGTCATCTCCGAAAAACCGTGGGAGATTTCCCGTTTCCCCGCAGCGAGCTGTTCCTTCACGGCTGCGATGAACTCCGCGACGGGTGTGTCCTTCGCGTGCAGGCCGACGCCGCCAAGGTCGGTGTTGACCGCCGGCGGGATGATCTCTATGACCTCGATGCCGTCCGCTTTCACCTGCTGCCGCAGGGACTGCGTGAACGAATGGATGGCCGCCTTTGTCGCGCAATAGACGGGAGCGCGGGCCATCGGCACGAAGGCGAGGCCGGATGAGACGTTGATGATGCAGGGGCCTTTTTGGGCGGAAAGAAGCGGGATGAGAAGGTGGCTCAGGTGCAGAGGCGCCTCCACGTTGATGGACAGCTCTTCGCGTGCCTGGCTCCAGAAGTCGGGATTGTGGATGTCGATCCGCTGCTGGATACCCGCGTTGTTGACCAGGACATCCAGCGCCGGGTGATTCTTTGCCAGCCACGCGGCAAGCCGCTGCCGTTCCTCCCCTTTCGAGAGGTCGCAGGCAAAGGTGACCAGCTTCGGCAGCTTCTTTGCGGCCTTTTCCAGCGCCTCCCTGCGGCGCCCGGCCGCAATGACGACGCTCCCCGCGGAAGCGAAGAGCTCGGCAATTCCGAACCCAATGCCCGTTGCTCCTCCCGTGACGAGAACGGTGTGCCCCTGGAAGTCCATGTTTCCCTCCTGCAGCCCGCGCGGCAAAGGCGGTACCCCTGCGCCGGCACAAAAGATAGCGGGTTGCGTGACAAATGTCACTGAGAAAAAGGGCCGGGGCAAGCGGGCGGCGGGCACCCGATTGACGGCTGTCAGGCCGACCGAATCCCGTCGTCACCCGAATCCCGTCGCACTTGACGACAGCCTTCTTGCGCTAGTATACTGAACCATATGGTTCAGTATGTATCACGGCTTGATGCGGCATTCGCGGCCCTGTCGGACAGCACGCGACGGGGCATCCTGGAGCACCTGGGGCGCCGCGAGGCTACCATCAGCGACCTGGCCGCCGCATTTGCCATGACCCTCACGGGCATCAAGAAGCACCTGCGGGTCCTGGAGGAAGCTGGCCTGGTCACCACGGAAAAAGTCGGCAGGGTCCGGTACTGCAGGCTGGGCCCCGGCCGTCTGGAAATCGAAACCGTCTGGATTGAAAAGTACCGCCAAATGCTTGAGGCCCGGCTGGACAGGCTGGGAAAACTTCTTGACCGCACGAAAGGAGCTCACACATGAGCACGCATATCAAGGAGCCCGCGGCTCCCGCAACCGTTTCAACGCCTTCGGATCGGGAGATCCGCATCGAACGCATTTTCAACGCACCGCGCGAGCGCGTGTGGCAGGCATTCACGGATCCGAAGCTGGTGGCGCAGTGGTGGGGCCGCGGCAACAGGCTCGTCATAGAGAAGCTGGACGTGCAGCGGGGCGGCCACTGGCGTTTCGTGGAGCACGCGAAGGAGGGGCCCCAGGGCTTCGAGGGCCGGTTCGGCGAGGTCGTCCCCCAGGAGCGCCTGGTGCAGACCTTCGAGTGGGACGGACTGCCCGGGCACGTCATGGTGGAGACAGTCACCTTCGAGGACCTCGGAAACGGTCGGACACGGGTCGTTACCGTCTCCCTCGCCCACACGACGCAGGACAGGGACGGCTTGCTGAGCTCTGGCATGGAGCAGGGGCTCAACGAGAGCTATGCCGCGCTCGACGCACTCCTGCTGAAAATATAGCGGCCGCGGCGCGGCCCCGGGCGGGCGCCGGCTGGCGCTCGCTCGCGGGCCGGCAGGCCCGCCTCGGCATCACGCCTCGGCAGTCCGCTCTTTGGCGCTTCCCTCCGGGGGCGGCGCCGCGGTTCCGACCTCCACCGAAACGAACTCCCGCTTCGGATCCCGGTCTTTTTCCTTCGAGATTTCGAACATCTCCGCCCAGCAGCCAAAGACGTTGTCGGCATCGGGAAGGTCCTTTTCCAGCAGGCGATGCAGCGCGGGGAGGTTACGCGAGGGCACCACGGGGTAGAGGTGGTGATCGACGTGGGTGTCCAGCCCCCAGAAGAATGTCCGCACGAACCAGCTCACCCGCACCGAGCGCGTGTTCAGGCGATGGTCATTCACGTTGTACGGTCGGCCGATGTGCTTTGTGGCGTGCCACAGGACTTCGATGGGGGAGCCGATGTGCCAGGCCAGCGTGACGAAGGCCAGAAGCGGCCAGAGGTGAAAGCCGATCGCCGCCGCGGCAACCGCGACGTGGATCAGCAGGATGGCCAGTGATTCTCTCCTGATGGCGGCGAGGTCCTTCTCCGAGCAGTGGTCGCGCATCATGCGGTCTTTCCTTCCCGCGGCGCGCTCGATCTGCTGGATCACCGATTTGACCAGCTCGACGAGAGCGCCCACGACGAGGACCCTCAGGACGAGCCAGCCGAGGAACTTCCGCAGCCACGGGGAGGTGATCACCTCGGGCCAGTCTGTCTCAGGGTCGACGTTGCGCACCATGGTGTAGCGGTGGTGGAGCCTGTGGGAAATGCGCGCGTAAGTGGGACTGTTCCAGATGATCACCTGCACCAGGAAGAAAAAGATCTCGCTGAACCAGTCAGCCGACTCCGCGAATACCGTCTTGTGCTGCAGCTCGTGCGCTATGGCGACCCAGAACCCGTAGAAGAAGTAGTAGAGGTACAGGACGGGAATGGCGAGCCAGAGATTGATCGTGCTGACGCAGACCGTTGCAGCCGCGCTGGCGGTCAGCAGCAGGACAAACCAGGCAACCCTGAGGATTCCGTTCTGGGTACTGCGCTCGGACAGCTTCCTGAGAACGTCGCGGTCCACCTTCGGCCGCTTCCAGTCCTTGCGCTGGTTGTCCCATTCGTACCCGGCCAGCTCGTCCCGCGTAGCGAACCTCGCGCTCGACATGCGCAACCTCCGTGAGAGCCCGCCGCCTCTCAATGAAAATGATAAGCACCAGGCTTCGGTGAGGCAAACACGCCGCGCGGCTTCATGAGTATCTTTATCCTCATGGTGCTACGCATAGGAACGAGCGGTTTCAGCTACAAGGAATGGAAAGGCGTCTTCTATCCCGAGGACCTCAAGGCCGCCGACATGCTGTCCTACTATGCCCAGAGGCTCGGCACCGTGGAGATCAACAACACGTTCTACCGCCTGCCGACCACGAAGCTGTTGGAAGGCTGGGCTTCCCAGGTGCCGGAGAGCTTCAAGTTCGTGCTGAAGGTGTCCCAGAAAATCACCCACTTCAAGCGCCTGAAGGATGTCGAGGAGGAAATGGGGTTCCTGCTCAACTCCGCGCGCACCCTCGGGGCCCGTCTCGGCCCGTTCCTCGTGCAGATCCCTCCGAACCTCAAGAGAGACGACGAGCGTCTTGCCGCATTCCTTGACCTTCTGCCGCCTGTGGTGCCCGAAGTGTATGCGCTGTTGGAGAAGCGCGGCGTGGCCCTCGTGGCCAGCCAGACCGACGAGGAGCCGAGCCCTGCCGTTACGCGAACGGCCCCCTGGGGCTACCTGCGGCTGCGCAAGACCGCCTATAAGCCCGCGGAGCTCGATGCGTGGTCCCGCGCGATCGCCGATATGGGCTGGGAAGAGGCGTTCGTGTTTTTCAAGCACGAGCAGATCGGACCGGACCTGGCGGAAAAGCTCTCGGCAGCGGCAAGCAAGAGCGCGCGATAGGGATCGCGAGCGCGGCGGGCGCGCGCGTGCAGCTCTAAAAGAAAATTGAAAAACCACCGCAAAAAGAGTAAGATTAACACTGTTCCTGGGCTTGGCCAAAAAGTTGAGATCATGTGTTTCTGGGGGGGGAGACACACGGGATTCTCAGGGCTATAAGTAGCGGGAGTAACGATGTGACATTTTTCACATCGGGTGAGCTCGGCAGCATTCATAAAGCTCGTCCTCGCATCGTGGTCCTTTTTCTGCTGAATGCCTTCGCAGCAAGTTATCTTTCATGTTCTCTCGCGCAGACTCCTCAGACGTCGTCGATGGTCTCCAGCGGCGGCATATCTACCTTCGCGGGCAACGGGGATGCAGGATTCGCGGGAGACGGGGGCGCTGCCACATCGGCCCGGCTCAACTATCCTTACGGCGTGTTTGTTGACTCGTCGGCGAATATTTACATTGCCGACTCCAACAATAATTGCATTCGCAAAGTAATGGCCTCAGGGATCATCACCAAGGTGGCAGGATACGGCGTTGCCGGTTATGGAGGTGACGGGGGACCTGCGGCCGCAGCGTACCTGAGCTTCCCAACGGGTGTGGCTCTTGACTCACTCGGGAATCTCTACATCGCAGACGCATACAATCACCGCGTCCGCGAGGTGAGTCCTTCGGGTACCATCACGACAGTGGCAGGCAACGGGACCGTCGGATTCGGCGGCGACGGGGGCGCCGCGACGTCAGCCAGGCTCAGATACCCGTGGGGCGTTGCGGTTGACGCTTCAGGAAATCTCTATATAGCGGATGCGGGTAATTATCGCGTCCGCAAGGTGTCAGGTGGAACCATTACTACGGTTGCCGGCAGCGGATCTTTGGGCTCGGCTGGTGACGGGGGGCTTGCGACAACTGCCCAACTCAGCTTCCCTTTGCGGGTAGCGCTCGACTCTTCGGGCACCATCTACATCGCGCTGTTTCTGGGCAACAGCATTCGCAAGGTTTCGGGAGGCATCATTTCCACAGTAGTTGGCAGCGGGGCCCCGGGTTATAGCGGTGACGGAGGTCCAGCGATAACAGCGAAGCTCAACGCTCCCAGCGATGTTGCGCTTGACGACGCGGGCAACCTTTTTATCGCTGACAGCTCCAACCAGCGTGTCCGCAAGGTCTCAGGGGGCATCATCACCACTGTAGCGGGCAATGGCACGGCAGGGTACAGCGGAGACGGGGGTCCTGCCACGTCGGCAGAGCTGAACTTCCCGACAAGTATTGCACTTGACCTGGCAAGCCATCTCTACATATCGGACGGCGGCAATAACTGCGTTCGCATGGTCCCCTGAACAATGAGGGCCACCGCAGCCCTTCGCGCGCGCCAGGCTACCTACCGCACGCCCGCACTTCGTCGTACATCGCAAACAGGTTCTCCGCGGGCATGTTTTTCTGCACGCTGTGGTCAGGACCGCAGATGTACCCGCCGCCTTTTCCCAGCACCTTGATGAGCATGCGCACCTCGGCGCGCACATCCTCCGGGGACCCGAAGGGGAGGGTCTTCTGGCAGTTCACCGCGCCAAAGAAGGTAAGCTTCGAGCCATACTCCCGCTTCAGCTCCACGGGGTCATTGCCTTCAAGGTGGACCTGGACGGTTTCCCAGACGTCCATGCCCATGTCGACAAGGTCGGGTCGGACGGGGCTGAAAGTGCCGCAGCTGTGAAACCATACCTTCAGACCGAATGACTTGATCAGGTCGAACATCTTGCGGTACAGCGGCCGCAGGAACTTCC
>JBEKVA010000134.1:0-10251 GCA_049514475.1 Spirochaetia bacterium | reverse complement strand
GCCGGTACCTGCGATAAATCCATGGTAACCGTTGTCGAGCGACCTGCGCCAAGTGCTTCGAGTTTTTTCCCAAACTCAGCCACGACATCCCCAACAACTGGCCCCGTGACTATTAGAATCGTCTCGCCACCTGAGACTGTCTCTTGACGAAACATGCTGCGCTCCTCTAGGACATTATCGGCGCAAAATGCATACTTCTCGCAGCCTTGTGACTCAAGAACAAACGAGCGGAGCGTCCCGCTTTCTTACCTCCCCAGCTCCTCCCGCAAATTGAAGTGCGTAAACGCCCCACGATGTGCGGGGAAATCACTCATGGCCACGTGGAAGTCCCCGCTGCCGGGCGTTGCCACCATTGCCCAGAGGTTGCCCGTCTGCCCGGTGATGCGCCCCGTCTCGCTGCTCTTGTAGAACTGCGCCTGTTCACTGAAGGTCTTTCGAGCCAGAAAGAAACTGATGGTCACCCCGTCATTTCGGCCCCGGGCAGGCACGTCCCATGGTCGCAGCTCCCCGGTATCGGGGTGGTGCCTGTCGCGCAGGATTTCCATGGCCGTCTCGGGGTCGAGGGCCCCGTAGTGCTCGTCGAGCAGCTTTTCCAGACGGCGGAATCTCCCCGGTGCATCGATCTGCGCATTTGAGGTGTCCCGCAGGCTTTCCTGCCAGGCCGGGATTGAGGAGATGTCACGCAGCCGAAAGACGGGCTGCTGGCTTTCCACCATGTTGAGACCTTCGTATCCTCGCCAGCCCGGATAGCAGTTGTAGTGGTTCGTGCTCCACAGAACATCCTTTTCGAAGGGACGACGTACCGCAGTGTCACGCGCACTGCATTCGACCACGGCGGCCGTATTTGTTTTTGCATCGGCAACATGGTAGTTGATGCCCGTGCAGCGCGGGAAGTCGGACAGGATTCCGGCAGCATCCTCAACGCTTGATGCCCGCTGGAGAATGAGGCGTGAGAGGGTGCCAATCCCGCAGCCCCGCATCGTCTCGTGCACCGAAGGGCTGTAGTGAGTCATCATCTCGATGCCATCCTCGTTGAAGCCGCCGTCAATGGCGAGCATGCCCGGATGCACCATGTTCACGTGGCCATGTCCTTGTTCGGGATCGCTGATCATCAGGACCCGGCCCTCGAGGATCCCCGGCAGATCCAGGTTGTCCATGTTCTTGGCGAACAGGAGCTTCCCATCGTGTGTCGCCGTTCCCCATGCGGAGAAGCTGCAGCATCCGATGGTATGCGGCTCACGGCGATAGATGGCTGCGGGATCCGAAGGATCAGGGTGGGCAAAGAAGCACCACGAATCATACATGGTGTTCCAGAGCTGGACATCGTCGAAGGAAAGGGGAGAGTCGGCTTCCTTCAGCGCATCCGCAATGCCATGCATCTCCTCCTCGATCTCGGGGGGAAGAAAGCCTGAGGCTTCTTCCTTGCCGCCGCGCAGTCGGTTCATGCCCTGCTCGAGGCTGCACCCCAGTGCAAGCGCGGTCACTGCGGCGGCGCCGGTGAGTCCCTGGGATACAGTCGCGGTAATACGGTCGGCAAGAAGCGCTCCATGCTGGGAGCCGCGCTCATAGGGGGCACCCTTCAGGTGCAGAACGGTGATGTCCCCGCGCGCCTCGAGAAATCCTTTTCCCCGTCGAGCTATGATTGTCCTGTCCGCCTTCATTCGTTCTCCTATCCCTTCATCCTGTTCACGACATCGCTCCCCTTCAGCTTCGGGTTGGCCTGAGCATAGTCGAAGGCGCGCATTCCTTTGGCGTCCTTCGCCTTCACGTCTGCCCCCGCGTCCAGCAGGGCGGCGGCAATTGCCGGGTTGTCGTTGATCTTGGCGGCGTACATCAGCGCCGTCATGCCATTCGTCGTGTGAGTGTTGATCTGCGCTCCGGTCTTCAGGAGCGCGGTGATCACCTCGGGGTTCCTGTTGAACGTGGCGGCATACATGAGCGGCGTCGCGCCGCCCGAATCCCTTATGTTGACGTCGGCACCGGCGGCAGCCAGGACGGCAATCACCCCGGGGACCGTGTTGTCATGCGCGGCATACATGAGCGGGGTCCATCCGTAGCCGGACTTCGCCGTGATGTCAGCGCCGGCCTTCAGGAGGGCAGAGACCACCGCGGGATTCGTGCTGTCATGCGCGGCATACATCAGCGGGGTCTCGCCGAACCTGTTCATTGCGGCGATCTCGGAGCCGGCTTTGAGGAGCGCGGCAGTGACCCCGGGGTCACTGTTGTACTTGGCGGCATACATGAGAGCAGTCATGCCGTCGACGGTCCGCTCTTTCACGTCCGCGCCGCCCTTGATGGCGGACTGGACCTGCCGGGGATTACCTGCCTTCGCAAGCTGGAACAAATCGGGTGTCTGCGCGTAAGCCGCCGGCAGGGCGAAAAGGACGCCAATCGCGGCAATTGCGAATGCGCGCCCGAATGGCTTTTTCACAGTGCTCCTCCGTGAACAGGGACTTTAGCACCTCTTGGGGCCTCTGTCAGGCGGGGACCCATTATCGCCCCGATTCCTGCCTTCCAGACCTTGCCGTTGGGCAGGCAGAACAACAAATTTAAGGGATATGGCCGGGACACGGCGCGCAGGCCCTCCATGACGCGCGTCGCCAGTCGCGGCGGATTGGAGGTCTCATGAAAAGGCTCATTCTCGTCCTGGCGGCGGCAGCCGCAATTGGCATTCCCGCATTTGCCCAGGGCGCGCCCAAGGCCGGCGAGTTCGGCATCCAGACTTCAGTTGCCCTTTCCGCGCCGCTGGCGATTCCACCGCTCGCATCCCTGGGAGTGAAGTACTGGATCAACGACGCCATGGCGCTGCGCGCGGGGCTGGGGTTCGCGAGCCAGAGCGGCGCGAGCACCACGACAGGCTTCGATCTCGGTGGCGGTTTCGAGTATCATTTCGCCGGCAAGGGCGGGGTCTCACCCTACGTGGGGGTGCAGGCAATGTACGGCAGCCTTTCGCCGTCAGGCGGAACCGCAACGACGAATTATCTCATTGGTGTGGTCTTCGGGGGCGAGTATTTCTTCTCCAGCAACTTTTCATGGGGAGGTGAGTTCGGGCTGGGAGTCGGCGGAAGCGACACCGGCGGAGTGACTTCCACGCTCGTGGGAACCATCGGGGCGGCAACGCTTCTTACGTGGTATCTCAATTAGCATCCGACCCATGACCTCGCTCGGGCCCGGATCAGGGTGAGCCCCTGATCCGGGCCGGCACCGGGGCGGCCGCTATTTCCCGGCGGTCTCTCCGACGAAGTTGTTGAAGTAATACTCCAGGCCATCGACAAGCGCCTGCCACGAGGCCTCGATGATGTTCTCATCGACGCCAACCGTATCCCAGGTCTGCTCTCCGTCAGAGGTTGTGATGAAGACCCGCACACGGGCCGCCGTTGCTTTCTCCGGGTTGAGAACGCGCACGCGATAGTCGGTGAGCTTCAGCTTTTTCAGGAAAGGGTGAAGGGGAAGCAGGGCGTCACGAAGGGCACCGCTCAGCGTGTCCACGGGACCGTCACCCACGGCGGCACCCATGAGGAGGTTGCCGTTCACCCTGACGAACAGCCTGCCCACCGTTTTCGCCGGTGTATCGCCCGACTTGTAATTCTCCATGTGGTAGTTGCTGAGCTCCAGCAGGGGCCTGTACAGGCCGAGGGCGCGGCGGATGACAAGGTCGAAGGATGCCTCTGCCGCCTCGTATTCGTAGCCCTTCTCCTCCAGCCCCTTCAGCTGCTCCAGGAGGGCTGAGACCACGTCGGAGGATTTCTCGAAATCCCCGTAGCGGGCGAGCTTTTTGACCATGGTCGATTTTCCGGCCAGCTCGGAGAGCAGGACCCTGCGCTCGTTTCCGACAAGCGCGCCGTCCACGTGCTCCATCAGCCGCGGCGCCTTGCTGATCACATCCGCGTGCTGCCCGGCCTTGTGGGAGAACGCAGCTTCCCCGACGTAGGGCTGGCGCTTGTCGGGGATGATGTTGGCCTTCTCCGCCACGAAGCGTGCAAGCGCGGTGAGGTGCGTCAGGTTGAGGCACGCCCCCGCGCCGTCTGCCAGCTTCAGGCACAGCGTGGGGATGAGGGTGCAGAGGTTCAGGTTGCCGCAGCGCTCTCCCCACCCGTTGATCGTGCCCTGCACGTGCATGGCACCGCAGTCGAGGGCCACCAGGGAGTTGGCAACGGCGTTGCCGGTGTCGTCATGGAAATGCACGCCTATGGGGCCGAGGTCCTTCAGCGGGAGCTCGCCGATGATGCGGGCCACCTCCGAGGGAAGCGTACCGCCATTGGTGTCGCAGAGGACCAGGCAGTCGGCGCCGGCCTCGTGTGCCGCCTTCAGCGTCTTCACGGCGTAGGCACGGTCATCCTTGTAGCCGTCGAAGAAGTGCTCCAGGTCGTAGAAGACTTCGCGGCCTTCGCGTTTCAACGTGGCCAGGGAGTCGGCGATCATCGCCAGGTTCTCTTCCTCTGTCGTCTGCAGCACGTGCCGCACGTGCTCCTTCCAGGTCTTTCCGACCACGATGACCGTGGGGGTTTCCGCGTGCAGCAGCGCCGCGATCTGCGGGTCGGAGGACGCCTTGCCGTGAGGCTTGCGGGTTGAGCCGAAGGCCACCACCCTGGCGTGCTGCAGTTTCTCCTTGCGCATCCGCTGGAAGAACTCGGCTTCCTTCCTGTTGGAAAGGGGGAAGCCGCCCTCGATATAATCGATGCCGAAGGCGTCCATCGCCATGGCGATCTGGACCTTGTCTTCAAGGGTATAATTGATCCCCTGGCCCTGCATCCCGTCGCGAAGGGTCGTGTCATAGATGATCGTTCTGCGGCTGCTCATCGCCCCGGTTCTCCTTTTCCGTACGCGGCCTTGAGGTAGGGCATCCATCCTCCCTCCCTGACGATCCTTTCCATGAAGGGTGGAAACGGCGTGATGGGAATGACTTTCCCCGAGGGAAGAGCGAGGGACCCGGCCGCCAGGTCCACCGCGATGATCTCCCCTTGCCTTGCCAGTTTCGAGATCCCCGGGCATTCCACGATCGGCACCCCGATGTTGATTGCATTGCGGAAGAAGATGCGCGCGAAGCTTTCTGCAATGACGCAGGACACGCCGGCCGCCCGCAGGGCAATGGGCGCATGCTCGCGCGAGGATCCGCAGCCGAAGTTCTCTCCCGCAACGATGATGTCACCGGGTTTCAGCAGCGTGGGGAATCCGGGCCTCACGTCCTCCATGAGGTGCGCGGCGAGTATTTTCGGATCCGTGGTGTTGAGGTACCGGGCCGGGATGATATCGTCGGTGTTCACGTCGTTGCCGAAGACGTGCGCGGAACCGCGCAAAAGCATGCTCACCCTTCCTTTCTCGGCCCGTGGGCCGCGGCGGGGGCGGGTCCGCGTACGACTTCCGCGGGGGCAGCCACGCGGCCGGCAATGGCGCTTGCCGCGGCCGTGGCCGGGGAGGCGAGATAGACCTCGCTCAAGCGGTGACCCATCCGACCCGTGAAGTTGCGATTTGTCGTGGACACGCACCTCTCACCGTCAGCCAGGATGCCCATGTGCCCGCCGAGGCAGGGCCCGCAGGTGGGAGGCGATATGACAGCCCCGGCATCCAGGAAGATTTCGAAAAGCCCTTCCGTGAGGGCTTGGCGATAGATGCTCGGCGTGGCGGGAATGACGATGCAGCGAACGCCGGGGGCCACTTTCCCGCCCCTCATCACCTCCGCCGCCAGGCGGAGATCTTCCATCCGCCCGTTCGTGCAGCTTCCAATGACCACCTGGTCGATCCTGACGTCCTTGACCTCCCCGGCATTCCTGACATTCTCCGGAAGGTGTGGGAGCGCCACGAGCGGCTCCAGGCACGCCGCATCTATTTCCACCACGCGCTCGTACTCGGCGTCCGTGTCCGCCGAAAGCGCATGCCAGGGCGTGCTGGTCCGCCCGGCCATCCAGGCGGCAACCTTGCCGTCAGCGGCGAAGATGCCGTTTTTCGCGCCGGCCTCGATTGCCATGTTCGCCATGGTGAGCCGTCCCTCGACCGTAAGGGCCTCGATTGCAGGCCCGCAGAACTCGAGCGCCGCGTAGGTGGCGCCGGAGACCGAGATCTTCCCGATGAGCGCGAGGATCAGGTCCTTGCCGGTCACCCAGGGCCGCAGCGCGCCCGTGAACACGACCTTGATGGCGGGCGGCACTCTCAGCCATGCCTTGCCCGTGAGGTAGAAGCCTGCAAGGTCGGTCGACCCGACACCCGTTGAGAATGCTCCCAGCGCGCCATAGGTGCAGGTATGAGAGTCTGCCCCGATCACGAGCATTCCGGGCCGGATCGCCCCGAGCTCCGGGAGGAGGGCGTGCTCGACGCCCACCTCGCCCTGCTCGAAGAAATGGGTCCCCGGGTTCTTTCGGCTGAACTCCCGCATCTGCTTCACCTGTTGTGCTGAAAGGATGTCTTTCGTGGGGGTGAAGTGATCGGGCACCAGCCAGACGCGCTCCGGGTAGCGGACCCGTGCGCCGCCGGCTTTCTCGAACTCGTCGATTGCTATCGGCGCCGTGATGTCGTTGGCAAGACCCAGGTCAGGCTCGACCTCCAGGAAATCTCCCGGTCTCACGGTGTCCCGTCCCGCCGCGCGCGCGAGAATTTTTTCAGACAGCGTCATGCTCTTCATTGTCCCCCCTGCGCGCGCTCAGGAATGCCTTCCAGCGGTTGAGCGCATTCACGTAGGCGCGCGCGCTGGCCTCCAGGATGTCGGTGGACGCGCCGCGGCCCACGAACTTCCGCCCCTCGATCTCCAGGGATACGCTGACCTCGCCGATGGCCTGCTTGCCCGGGGTGACCGCCTGCACGACGTATTCCAGGAGCTTCGTCGTGATGCCCAGCGCCCTGTCGATGGCGTTGAATATGGCATCCACGGGTCCGTCCCCGGTTGCCGCCTCCTCGTGGCGTTCCCCGCCGCTTGTGATGCGGACTGTCGCCGTTGGGACCGCCACGTTGCCGGACTGGATGTTGAAGTAATCAAGGTCGAACGTCTCTGTTTCCCGCCCGAGCTGGTCGGAGACGATGACGTACAGGTCGTCGTCGTAGACCTCTTTCTTGCGGTCGGCAATCACCAGGAACCGTTCGTAGGCTTTTTTCGCTTCCTCGTCATTGAGGGGCACGCCGAGCTCGGCCAGCCTGTTCCTGAAACCGTGCAGCCCCGAGTGCCGCCCCAGGACGAGCTGGCTCGCGTCGCGGCCCACCGAGTCCGGGGTCATGATCTCGTAGGTCTCTCTCTTCTTCAGAACGCCGTCCTGGTGGATTCCCGATTCGTGGGCAAAGGCGTTCTCCCCCGTGATGGGCTTGTTGCGGGGAATGGGAAAGCCGATGGTGTTCGCCACCAGGCGGGAGGTGTTCCAGATCTGCCTGGTGTTGATGCCGACGGAGTAGGGGAGGATGTCCTTCCTCACGTTGAGGGCCATCACGAACTCCTCCAGGGAGGCGTTGCCTGCCCGCTCCCCGATGCCGTTCACCGTCACCTCCACCTGCCGCGCGCCGGCTATCACCGCCGCCAGCGAATTGGCCACGGCCATGCCCAGGTCGTTGTGGCAGTGCACAGAGACGATCGCCTTGTCGATGTTCGGCGTGCCGGCAAAAATCGCGCGGAGAAACTCGCGAAACTCGTCGGGAGTGGTGTAGCCCACCGTGTCAGGGATGTTGACGATGCCCGCCCCTGCGGCGATCACCTTTTCCAGCACCTTGCAGAGGAAAGGGATCTCGCTGCGCGTTGCATCCTCGGGGGAGAACTCGACTTCTCCCGCCTTGCCGCGCGCGTAGCGCACAGCTTCCTCGGCCATGGCGAGCACCTCGGCGGGCTTCTTGCGAAGCTTGTATTCCATGTGGATGGGAGAGGTGGCAAGGAAGGTGTGGATCCTCGAATGCTCGGCGTCTTTCAAGGCATCCGCCGCGCAATCGATGTCTTTCGGAAGGGCCCGGGCAAGGGCCGCGATGGTCGGGCCCTTCACCTGGCTGGAAATGAGCCGGCAGCCCTCAAGCTGGTGCGGGGAAGAGATGGGGAAGCCCGCCTCGATCACGTCCACCCCCAGGCGCGCAAGCTGGCTGGCAACCTCGAGCTTCTGCTCCACGTTCATGGAGGCTCCCGGCGACTGCTCGCCGTCCCGCAGGGTGGTGTCGAAAATCATCAATCGGTCCATACGCGCACTCCTTTATGCCTCTTCCGCTTCCGCCCGCGCTGCGCGCGGGACAGTCGTCTTTCTGCTTCGCTCCATTGCAACGACGCCGCTGCGGGCAATCTCCACGATCCCGTAGGGCTGGAGAAGCGCCGCAAAGTCATCGATCTTCTCCGGGGTGCCGGTGAGCTCGACGGACATCGTGTCGTGCCCCACGTCCATCACCTGGGCCTTGAACACGTCAGAGACCTGGATGATCTCCCCCCGCTGGCGGCCCTTCGCGCTCACCTTGATGAGCATGAGCTCGCGGTTCAGCGTCGGCACGCCGGTCAGCTCGGTGACCTTTATCACGTCGATCAGCCGGTTCAGCTGTTTCTTGATCTGCTCCACCACGGCATCATCCCCCGTGCAGGCAAGGGTGATGCGCGTGACGGTGGCGTCCGTGGTGACCCCCGCCGTGATGCTCTCCAGGTTGTAGCCGCGGCCCGAGAAGAGCCCCGAGATCCTGGCGAGCACTCCCTGCTGGTTTTCCACCAGCAGCGATATGATGTGCGTCATTCCATCCTCCGTCTCAGGAGTTCATCATTTCGTGAATGCCGGCACCCGCCGGCACCATGGGCCACACGTTCGCTTCCCGCTCGATAAGAAAGTCGAGGAAGATGGGCCGGTCCGTGATCCGGCGCGCCTGCTCAAGCGCCGGTCCGATCTCCGACTCCCGCGCCACCCTGATGCCGACGGCGCCGTACGCCTCCGCAAGCTTCACGAAATCCGGCACATAAGGGGGGCATTTCTCATCGGGCTGCGCGCAGTCAGGCGGGCAGCGCGCCGTCCGCTCCAGGCAGACCCCTGAGTAGCGGCGCTCGAAAAAGATCTCCTGCCACTGGCGGACCATGCCAAGGTAGCCGTTGTTCAGGATGGCCACGATCACGGGAAGCCTCTCGGTGACCGCCGTGGCCAGCTCCTGGATGTTCATTTGAATCGAACCGTCGCCGGCAATGTCGATCACGCGCCGCCCGGGGTTCCCCATCTGCGCGCCGATGGCCGCGGGGAACCCGTAGCCCATCGTGCCCAGACCGCCCGAGGTGAGAAACGTCCGCGGCTCGTGGAAGGTGTAGTACAGGGCGGTCCACATCTGGTTCTGGCCGACCTCGGTGGTGACGATCGCCTCGGGGAATGCCGCGGATATTGCGTGGATGACCGCGGTGGGGGAGAGCCTTCCCTTGGATTCGCTTTCCGTGAGGGGGTGGTCCCTTTTCCAGCCATCGGTATCCTTCAGCCAGGCGCCGTGGTCGGGCGCCTGCAGGTGCGGCAGGATGTCCTCCAGCACCGTGCGGGCGTCCCCGACGATGGGGATCTCCACCGCCACGTTGCGGGAGATCGAGGTGGCATCGATGTCCACGTGCACCACCGATGCGTGGGGGGCGAACTTGGTCAGATCCCCGGTGGCGCGGTCGTCGAAGCGCGTCCCGATGGCGAACATCAGGTCGCAATTCTGCACGGCGGTGTTCGCCGCAAAGGTCCCGTGCATGCCCAGCATGCCGAGAAACCGCGGGTGATCGCTGGGAAGGACGCTGATACCCATGAGGGAGGCGATGGTGGGCACGTTCACCTTTTCCATGACGGCCCTGAACGCTGGGGCCGCGCCGGAGATGTTCAAGCCTCCGCCAACGTAGAACAGCGGCTTCTTTGCCTTTGCGAGCGCCTGCGCCGCTTTCCTGATCTGCAGCGGGTGACCCTTGTACACGGGGTTGTACCCGCGGATGGATACCGTTTCAGGCACCGGTTCCGAGGATGCCTCTGTGAGGACATCCTTGGGGATGTCGACGAGCACCGGGCCGGGCCTGCCGCTCCTGGCAATGAAGAAGGCCTCCCGAACAATCCTCCCCAGGTCCCTTCGCTGGGTCACAAGGTAGTTGTGCTTTGTGACCGAGCGGGAGATGCCGACGATGTCGGCTTCCTGGAAGGCGTCGTTTCCAATCATGTTGCGCGAGACCTGCCCCGTGAGCACCACGAGGGGAACAGAGTCATAGTTGGCGGTGGCAAGCCCTGTGACTGTGTTGGTTGCCCCCGGGCCGCTTGTCACGATGCAGACCCCGACGCGGCCCGTGGAGCGCGCGTAACCGTCGGCGGCGTGCAC
>JBEKVA010000133.1:0-10299 GCA_049514475.1 Spirochaetia bacterium | reverse complement strand
CTGCTCACAGAGGGTCGCCGGGAATCCGTGAGCTATGTCTTTTCGATTGCGCCGGCTTTCACCAGCAGCTCCGTGATGGAAGAATCCCGTCCCGCCTCAACGGCCCACGCCAGGGCAGTCCTGCCTTCCTGATCCCGCGCGTTGACGTCGGCCCCATTCTGGATGATGGCGGCGCATACCTCGGCATTTTCGTTGAGCATGACGGCCCACGTGAGAAGGCTTCTCCCCTCGCTGTCGCACGCACGTGAATCCGCTCCCGCCTGCAGGAGAATCGCCAGCACCTCCGGGTTCTTGTTGTAGCCTCCCGCCAGCAGGAGGGGAGTCGCGCCAAGGTTGTCTCGAGCTTCAATCTTCGCGCCTGCCTCCAGCAGGGTGGCAATAATACGCGTGTCCTGGTTGAAAGAGGCAGCGAACATAAGGGGGGTCAATCCATCCTCGTCCCGGGCCTCGATGTCAGCCTTTGCATTCAAGAGGGTGGTGATGACCTCAGGGTTCTGGCTCCATGCCGCCGCCTCCATCAGCGCGTTCGCGCCAAACAGATTCCGGGCATCGATGTCGGCGCCTGCCCCGATGAGCGCGGCGATCACTACCGGGTCCTGGTTGCCGCGGGCGGCCGCCATGAGCGGTGTCATATCGTTATGGTCGCGGTCGCGGGCGTTTACATCCGCGCCATCCTCGACTGCTTCCTGGATCTCCCGCAGCGTTCCGCCGGCTGCAAGCTCAAAGAGCTCCCTCATGCCTCCATCATATCATGAAGAGGCGGCACACTTCGCCTTCAATTTTCTTGACCCGCGCACAACTATTTCCACTACCTGCACCATCGCTATTTCACCGTCAACTACGGTCACGAGGCGGTTCCGCTGGACAAGTGGTTCGGCAGCTTCAACGACGGCTCGCCGGAGGCGTTCAGAAGCCAGGGGTGTAAGACCTCACTTTGCCGCGAGGGAGGGGTGGAACGAACGGATCCCCTTTTCCTTCTTCGCCTGGTCCCAGCCGCGGAGGATGTCGACAGCCTCGGTGGCCGCTTTGCATGCCCGCATCTCCCCGCCGTTGTCGCCCCAGGAGTCCGTGACCCTGTTGGCAATGACGGAGAGCACGGCGCCCATGCGCATGCCGTGCAGGTAGCCGACAACCAGTTGTCCCGCGGTGTCCATGTCTATGTTCGTCACGCCGCTCTGCTGGAGATCCGGGACGATTTTCGAGGCCCAGGAAGGCCAGTAGCCGGATTCGGAAAGCGGCCGCCCCTGCCCGAGGTAGAATGAGCCGACGGTATAGACAAGGCCGAAACCGTAACGGAACCCGAGCCTGGTGCACGCCTCGGCAAGGGCCATGACCACCTCGGGGTCCGCGAAGGCAGGAAACTCGCTCTCCACGTAGGCAATCGAGGTCCCGTCTTTTCTTACCGCGGCGACCGGTATGATGAGGTCACCGCAGTCGAAGCGCGCGCTGATGCTCCCCGTCGTTCCGACCCTGATGCAGGTCCTCGCCCCTACCTCGTGCAGCTCGTGAATGCAGATCTCCGCGCCGGGGCAGCCGATCCCCGTCGAGGTGGTCGTGATGGGCTTCCCCTTGTAGGTACCGGTCAGCGTTCGGTATTCCCGGTAGAAGGCGATCTCCCGGGAGCTTTCCCAGGACTCGGCTATCTTCTCCGTCCTCCCGGGGTCACCCGGCAAAAGGACGTACTCCGCGACGTCTCCCTTCCTGCAGCGGATATGGTACGTCGCCCCCTCTTCTGTCGGCGCATGAGCAGGCACTTTGGCCATTTATTTCCTCCCCCTCAGGCTCTACTGTGCAAGACCGGGTCCGTTGCCCTCTTCCCAGGCGAAGACCTCCCAGATATTCCCTTCGTTGTCAGTGAAATACAGCGCTCGCGCCCCCCAGGGATAGGTCTGGGCCGCGCTGATGATGGTCACTCCATTTGTTTTCAGCGTTGCAGCGATTTCATCGACGTCCTGGAGCCGGGGCACGCGAACGGCAAGCATGAAGTGATGGCCGCTGCCCCCGAGATGCTCCTTGTCGATGGCCGCGAATACGCCGCTGGTCTTCCACAGGGTCACGCTCGTCCCGTCGAAATCGAACTCGACGTAGCCAGGCTGATGCCGCTTGACGGTGAATCCAAGCTTCTCAGTGTAGAACCGTTCCGACTCTTCCAGGTCTTTCACGAACAGGCAGATGTCGTTGAGCTTCCTGAGGCGTTTCACGGGGCTTCCTTTCATATTCGTTCACGCTTCGTGGAGACGGTCAGCATGACGATCGTCAGGATGTACGGGATCATGAGGACGAACGCCGGGGGAAGGTGGAAGACCTGGGTGCGGATCCCGATGGCTTCGGCAAGCCCGAAGAGAAAGCAGGCGAGCATGACCAGCTTCGGGTTGTTCCTGCCGAAGGCGGCCGCGCACAGGGCGATGTAGCCGCGCCCGTTTGTCATGTTCTCCGACCAGAACCCCTGGAGGTTTGCCACGGAAAGGCACGCCCCTCCCAGGCCGGCAAGAAAGCCCGAGAGGAGGAAGCAGGCGATCTGGATGGACGGCACATCGGTTCCAATGGCGCGCACGGCCTCGGAATTGGCGCCGGTGGAGCGAATGATCAGTCCTGAAGGCGTCTTGTAGAGGACGACCCCGATGAGCAGCGCGACGATGACTGACAGGTAGATGGGTGTCGTGTAGCCGGAGAGGAGCTCTTTCAGGACCGGCACGAGGTTCACGCCCGGGATGCTGAGCGGCTTGAAGAAGGGGACCGGGCTGCCCGTGAAGGTGCCGCGCATGTGCAGGACCTCTTCGAGCAGGAACACGGTTATTCCCCACGCGAGGAGATTGCCGCCGAGCCCGACCACGATGGGGTCCCCGCGGAGCTTCACGATCAGGAGGGACGGGGCTGCCGCGAGGAGCAGCCCGGCAACCCCCGCGGCCAGGAACCCCAGCAGCACTGACTGCGTGAGATACCCGATCACCACGGCGGTGAAGGTGCCGACCAGCATGCTCCCCTCGATGGAAATGTTCATGACGCCGGCGCTCGAAACGAACACCGTGCCCAGGGCCGCGAAAAGCAGCGGTGCTCCGATTCGTACGGCGGCGGAAATCAACCCGAGATCCAGGAAGTTATTCATGGTGGGAATCAACGTCCTTTTTCCGATCGGCAATGAGGAACGCTTGAACCGCAATGAAAAAGATGATGAATGTCTGCGTGAGTGTGATGACGGCCCGCGAGACGTCGGTGAACTGGGACATCCGCAGCAGCGCTACCTTCAGGAACCCGAAGAGGAACGAGGATAGGAATATGCCCAGCGGCTGCAGCGACCCCAGGAGCGCCACCACCAGGCCGTCCCAGGCAATCCCCCCGGAGAACATGCGGGTGAAGAATGCCCCGTTCACGCCATAGATTTCAACGAAGCCTGCAATGCCCGACAGGCATCCCGAGATGCCCATCGCCAGGATGATCGTCCTCGACGGGGAGCCGCCTCCATACTTGAGAAACCGCGGGTTCTTCCCCTGGATCTTGATCCTGTAGCCCAGGGAGGTGTGCCGCATCACGTACCAGAGGACCGCGATCAACGCTATCGCGATAAAAATCCCCGCGTGGATGGAATAACCGGGAATGATCTTTGCGAATCGGGCGGAGTCGAAGATGCTGAAGGTTGAAAGCGTTTCCCCGCCCATCGAACGATCCTGCCAGATGTCCGTCACGAAAAAATCGCTCAGCAGCACGGCCACGAAATTGAGCAGGAGACTGGTAATGAACTCGTTCACAGAGAGATACGCCCTGAGCAGGGCCGGAATCATGGCCCAGAGGAACCCCGCCGCGCCGGCAACCAGCAGGCCCACGATGTCGATGCCCCACCCCGGCACGCCCTTGAGAGAGAACCCTATCCACGCGGAAAAAAGGGCCCCCAGGTAGAGCTGGCCTTCCATGCCGAGGTTCCACAATCCCGCCTGGAGGGAGAAGGCGGCGGAGACACCCAGGATCATGAGCGGGATTGCCCAGCGGACCAGGGAGGAGAACCCGTCGAGGCTGCCGAACACCCGGCTGGAGATCGTGCCATAGACGGAGAACGGGTTCTGCCCGGCAATGACGATGAAGAATGCCGCGAGCACCAGCGCGAGAAGCAGTCCGATCACGGGCACCGCAACGGTGCGGATTCGCAGCTGCCCCTTCTTTCTCGCCAATGCACTCATCAGGATGCCCCTTGGCGGAGACCCGCCATCCAATACCCGATCTGCTTCTCGTCAAAGGGCGCGGCGGCTGCCTCGCCGACCACCGTCCCCTCGTACATCACCAGCACCCTGTCGGAAAGGTTCATGATCTCATCGAGGTCAGCGGAAACCATGAGGATGCCGCACCCCCGGTCACGGAGGGTGACCAGCGTCTCGTGGATGAACTCCACGGCCCCCATGTCCAGGCCGCGGGTCGGCTGGGCAATGACCAGGAGGGACGGCGCGCGGGAGATTTCCCGGGCAATCACCACTTTCTGCAGGTTGCCCCCCGAAAAGGTTTTCACGATCGCCTTGTGGTCTCCGACCTTGATCGAATAGTCGGCGATAAGCTGCCGGGAGAACTTCTCGATGTTCCTGTGGCGCAACAGCAGGCCATGGCCAATCGAATACTTCGCTTCCGTGTGGTTGCTGATGACGAGGTTCTCCCAGAGAGACATGTCCTGGCAGAGGCCCGTGAGAAGCCTGTCCTCCGGTATATACCCGATGCCCATCATCCGCCTTCGGAAGACACTCATGCCCGCGATGGACGTGTTGGAGAACGCAATCTCACCACGGGTGGCCGGCCACATTCCTGCAATGCATTCCGCCAGCTCGCGCTGGCCGTTGCCCTCGACACCCGCGATGCCCACGATCTCCCCGGCCCGCACCTGCATATTCACCCCGCGCAGCGCGGGGGTTCCCCGGGCAGACTGCGCACACAGGTCGGTAATCTCCAGGAGGATTTTCCCGGGTTTCGCAGCATTCTTGCGCACCTGGAACAGCACCTCGCGGCCCACCATCAGCCGCGCAATCTCGTGCTGGGAGACGTCCTTGCTCTCCCGGGTGGCGACCACTTTTCCCTTGCGCATCACCGTGATGGTCTGCGCGATGGCCTTGACCTCGCGGAGCTTGTGACTGATGAAGACCACCGAGCCGCCCGCGGCGGCGAACTCGCGGATCATCCTGAAAAGCCCGTCGGCCTCCTGCGGCGTGAGGATGGCCGTCGGCTCGTCGAGGATGAGAAGGGAGATGCTGCGGTAGAGGGCCTTCAGGATCTCAATGCGCTGGAGATTGCCGACCGACAGGTCCTGCACGTTCACGTCCAGCGGGACGCGCAGGTTGTAGCGCTCGGCGAGCCCGGCAATCCGTTCCCGCGCGATGCGCATGTCGGTGAACACGAGAGTGCGCCGGGGGGCGACCCCCAGGATGATGTTCTCCACAGCGTTGAATCCCGGCACCAGCATGAAGTGCTGGTGGATCATCCCGAAGCCGAGACGGATCGCGTCGTGGGGGCTCCTGATCTGCTGTTGCTCGCCTTTGACGAAGATTTCCCCTGCGTCCGGTTTCTGCATCCCGTACAGCGTCCGCATGAGGGTCGTCTTCCCGGCGCCGTTTTCCCCGACGAGGGCGCGGATCTCACCCGCCTGGATCTCGAAATCCACCTCGTCGTTGGCGACGACACCGGGGAAGACATTGCGAATTTTTTTCATTTCGACGAAAGGCATCATGGATCCTTTGGAAAAGGGCGAACGCCCTTTTCCAAACGCTACTGTATCACGAGCTTTCCCGTGCGCAGGTCGTCCTGGACCTTGAGGATCTGCTTGATCTGGGCCTTCGTGTAGCCATCAGCCTCCGTCGGAACCCAGTGCAGGCCGACGTCCCCGGTTGCCACTGTCCGCGTGGCGACCTTGCCGCCGTTCCAGGTTCCCTTGCTCAGGTCCTGGATCACCTGATACGCCGAGATTCCGAAATCGACCCCGGCCTGGCCGATGATGACCTTGCCGTACTTGGGCCTGAGGTCTACGACGCCGGAAAGGCCGTCGACGTAGGCGTTGCCCGCCTCTTGCGCCGCTTCCGCGGCTCCCCAGTCCGACTTCGAGGCCCAGCCGCAGAACACGTCATAGCCCTGCGAAATCAGGCTCTTGGTCACTTCCTTGCCCTTTGCGGGGTCCTGGAAGCTTCCCACGACGGAGAACAGCGTCTGCACGCTCGGGCGGACCGACTTGGCGCCCTTCACGTACGCATCGAATGCCTCGCGTCCGTCAGGAATATCGAGCCCGGAATTGAACGCGACTTTTCCCGTTTTCGTCCGCATCCCCGCCATCACGCCGGAGATGTAGTACGCCTGGCTGTCTTTGTACTTGATCGGCATGACATTCGCAGGGAGATTGTCCGCCTCTCCGAAGATCAGCACGTACTTCACGTTCGGATTCTCATTGGCCGACTGGAGTGCGGGCTTCACGAGACCCTCGAAGACGGTGATGATGAGATTTGCACCCCATTCCCGCGCCATGGTGCGGAATGTGTCGGGGTATTCGGATGCATCGTGCGTCTCGACGATCTGCACCTGGACGCCCGGGATCTCGCTGGCCGCCTTCTGGACCCCGGCCACCGCCCTGTCGATCACGCCCTGGTCTCCCCGGCGCTGATCGAGAATGAGCGCGACCTTCAGTGTCTTGTCTGCCGCGAATGCCATTGTCGGCATCAGCGCGAGGGCCGCAACACAGACCAGCAATGCGATAATGATTTTTTTCATGCTGTCCTCCTCTACCTTCTTCGAAATCCATCTTTCCGGTAACACCGGCAGTTTTCTTATGACACGTTGCCAAATACCCGCGATCCCATTTCCTGCGCCGCGGAAACCAGCGCGTCCTAGTCCAGTTTCGTCAGCCTGCCGTTTTCGACCACGATTTCCCCGTCCACGAGGACCGTGTCGACGTCACCCGCCCCCGCGCAGCTGACGATATTCTGCAGCGCATTCGATTGTCGGCCGGTGTAGAGCGGCACGAGATGCGGCGAGTGGGTGTCGACGAGGGTCAGGCTCGCCCGCTTGCCCTCTTCGATTGATCCGTAGAGACGATCGATGCCGAAACACCGGGCGCCGCCCATCGTCGCGGCGTACAGGGCCTGCGCCGAGGAGAACGCGGATGCCCCCTGCGTTACCCGCTGCAGCAGCATGAGCGTCTTCATTTCCCGAAACATGTCGGAGGAGTCGTTCCACAGCGCGCCATCGGTGCCAAGCCCGACGGATATGCCGTGGGAGAGCATCCGGGCAACCGGGGCCGTGCCGTCGGCGATCTTCATTTCAGCGGTGGGGCTGTTGACGATCGATGAGCCAGAGGCAGCGAGAATGCCAAGGTCTGTCTCGTCGAGGTACACCCCGTGAGAACCCATGACGCGCTCATCCAGGAAGCCGATATCCTTCAGGAATCCGACGGATGACTTTGCGAATTTTTCCCGCACGATGTCACGCCGCCGGCGGGTTTCCGAGAGGTGGAGCTGAATGGGAAGGGAGAACCTTTTTGCCGTGGATTTTACGCTGGATAGAATGGCTGGGTCGAATGATTCCTCGGAAGGTCCCTGCAGGACCGGCAGGAGCCCCGCGTGCGTCAGGGTGTCGATGATTCCGCGGATTTCTCCGTCCTCTCTGATGGCGTCGGTGAGAAAATCCCTGCGGTAGTCGAATGCAACAGCGCCCTTGATCCCCGTTGCCGCGAATGGCCCGCACGCATCGTCCTTGGGATCCAGCCAGAAGAGAAAATCGCACAGGAAGGTGGTCCCGCCCTTCAGCGCCTCTGCGTACTGAACGGTCCTGCCGAGGCTCCTCGCCTCAGCGGTGAGCTCCTGGCGGAACCATCGTTTTCTGCCAATGAGGGAAGCATCCTGCTGATCGTGGAGACTCAGGCCGTCGCCCAGGCCGCGGGCAAGGAGGACATCGCCATGGACATGACCGTTGATGAACCCGGGAAGCGCGACCCTGTTCAGCCCGTCGATGCACAGGTCCTGCCTGGTACAGGGGACAGGCGTCTCGGAAACCCTCGTGATAAGGCCATCCTGGATCACAATCGAAAAAGTGCCAATCCTGTTGGCGGGATCGAGTGTCAGCGTCAGAATGTCGCGAATGATGATGCGTTTGCCCAACGGACACCCACCTCAGATCGCGAAGGGTATACTACACCAATGGCAGTGTCAATTGCGTCGGCGCGATGTTTGCATCATTGTTGAGGCGTGAAAGCAATCCTGATGGTGATTGACGGTCTTGGCATGGGGTCTCTCCCCGACGCGGAGCGCTATGGTGATACCGGCGCGAACACGCTCCTCCACCTGTGCGAGGCTTACCCCGCTGGCACATGGCCGACGCTGAAAAGCATGGGCCTGGGTAACTGCGTCCTCTCCGGGATCGGTCGATCCCTCCCGGGGTGCGAGCCGCTGGCTCAACCGTCGGCAAGCTTCGGCTTCATGGCGGAAAAATCTCCGGGCAAGGATTCCACCACGGGCCACTGGGAGATTGCGGGCCTGGTGGCCGAGAAACCCTTTCGCATCTTTCCCCCCGCGTACCCGTCTTTTCCCGATGAGCTCATTGCCTCTTTCGAAAAGAGGATCGGACGGAAGGTCCTCGGGAACAAGGCGGCCTCCGGCACCGTCATCATCGAAGAGCTCGGCGCGGAGCATCTGGCCTCGGGGCGTCCGATCTGCTATACCGCGGCGGATTCCATTCTGCAGATCGCGGCCCACGAGGAGGTCATCCCGCTCGCGGAATTGTACCGCATGTGTGAGATCGCCCGGGAGATATGCGACCACTATAATGTCTCCCGCGTAATCGCACGTCCATTCGTCGGCCGCCCGGGAAGCTTCAAGAGAACCGACCAGAGAAAGGACTTCAGCATCTCCCTGCCTGGCCCCTCGGTGATAGACGTCCTGCAGCAGCACGGGGTGCGGACCATCGGCGTGGGAAAAATCGGGGACCTCTTCAATGAAAGCGGCCTCGACGAGAGCTTCCATGACAAGGGAAACCGAAATTGCATGGAAAGGCTCCTGATGCTCGGCGCCAGGACGGCGCCTGCCCGACAATTCATCTTCGCCAATCTCATAGATACCGACATGCTCTACGGTCACAGGAGGGATACGCGGGGGTTCCGGGACGCGGTCTCGGCGATCGACTCGGTATTGGGCCCCGTGCTGAAGACGCTTGAACGCGGGGATGTTCTGATCATCACCGCGGATCACGGCTGCGACCCGACGTTCAAGGGCACCGATCATACCCGGGAATATGTTCCCCTCCTGGTCTATCAGCCGGGATACGCGGCCCGGGACCTCGGACTGAGGAGGCAATTCTCCGATGTGGCCGAAAGCCTGCTCTCGTTTTTTGGCATCGCCCCGGTTTTCCAGGGCCAGTCTTTCATGCGCTGATCTTCAGCGGCCGATCCGCCGCCGGGGGCTTTTCCCAGAACCGTCAATCAGATATGTTCTCTCGGGGGCTGCTTCGGTGAAAAAGATCGGCGGAACGGAAAACCTCGGCGGCGAGGCCCTGCTCAAGGAAGTCTGCCGCCGCATACGCCTGGCGCGCGGCTACTGGGACGCGCACCGCAACTCCGCGTGCCGCACGGAGCGGGCCCGCGCCCTCCAGCTCTACGAGACACTGACAAAGGCCGAGAAGGAAAAGATACCCCAGGTTCTTCGGGTGTGGCTTCGCTACAGGAGCGAGAAGTATTTCAACGATACGCGGACGCCGCCGAAGCGCGGCCTCCGTTGATCACTGGTGACCCTCCATGAATACCCTTATAGTCTGGCGCTTGGTGGTGTTGTAGAGCTGCTGTCCGCCGTAGGCCCAGAGGTTTCCCGTCACGACGTCCCCGATTTCCACCTTGCTTTCATCCAGCGGGTCGAACCAGCATACCTGTCCCTTTTCGAGGTGTATGTAGATCGACCCCTCTTCAATCCTGGACACTCTGCCTGTCATCATGAGTCTCCCCCTCCCTTGTTCAGGATGGGTCAAGTCTGGCAAAAGCTGCAGCGGAAATATGTCAAAAGGACGATGATTGTGAAGTCAAAATTTTGCTACACGTGAGCGAGGATCGCGAACACCACTGCCGCGAGGTTCCCTGCCGCCTTTGCCGAGTTGTTTTTCAGGCGAAGCAGGGGTCCGATGATCCGCGGGTTGCGAAGTACAGCCCCCAGCAGCGTGAGCGGCTTCAGGTGGAAGTCCTCCCCGCCGCCCATCGTGAACGGGATGGGCTCTTCGGGTGAGTCGCTTATCGAGCGAAGGGAATGCAGGGGGATGCCTCGCTCCACGGCGACCTGGGCGATGCCGAAAGTCTCCATCTCCACG
>JBEKVA010000132.1:0-19403 GCA_049514475.1 Spirochaetia bacterium | reverse complement strand
TCGAGCGCAGCATTCGCCTGGACGTGCCGCTCACGGGGCTGATGATCGACATCGACCATTTCAAGAACATCAACGACAGCTTCGGCCACCAGTGCGGCGACATGGTGATACGGGAAATCGGCGGCCGGCTGCAGGCGGGCCTGCGCAAGTACGATTACGCGGGCCGCTACGGCGGGGAGGAGTTCTTCGTCGTGCTCTCCAACTCCACCCGGGACCAGGCACTGAACATAGGCGACAGGTTCCGCAAGGAGATGGAGGACGCGCAGCCGTCCTGCAACGGGGAATCTTTCGCGGTCACGGTGTCCATTGGAGTGGCGCGCTACAACGCGGGGGAAAGCCAGGAATCCTGGATCGAGCGCACGGATCGCGCCATGTACCGCGCCAAGCAGGCGGGCCGCAACAGGATTCTCCCGGACTAGGGGACCATCCGGGTCTTCAGCCAGTCGGCCATGGCAATCAAGCGGTTGGTAAGCGAGTCCTCCCTGCTGTGCCGGTCCCCGATGTACATCGACGTGCGCAGGCATGCCAATCCATAGAACAGAATGTCGTTGCCCGCGGGAATGAGCACCACCTCGGTGACCAGGTTGTGCGGATCGACGAATGGGAAGATCAGAAGCGTAATTTTCGTGAGGTTCTCGATTTTCACTTCCAGGTGGTCGGGACCCCGCCAGAAGCTTTCCTGGTAGGTATTCCTGCCGAAGCTGCTGTCATTCTGCAGCGTGATGAGCGCGTCCAGGACGGGGATCTCGCTGAAGACGGGGTCGGGGATGCGCAGCATGCTCTCCGCCGATGCCACCGCGTAGGACTGCTTGAAGAGCACCTGCTGTTTCCCCCGGGTCGTCGAGAAGTAGGGTATCCCTTGCATCGTGCTCACTGCATGAAGGGCGTTGTACAGCTTCAGCATGCCTGCCGGCGAATCCGCCGGGTCGGGGCCAACGGTGATGATCCTCGCAATCTCAACCCCGACGGTGGGCTGCAGGCCGCTTGCGCTTGCCGCAATGCGATCCCGCGACGCCATCGAGGGAAGGAGTCGCAGCGCCCCGTCGGAGAGGACGCTCCCTTTCACCGTGCCCCCGGCGCGCAGGGTGCGCAGAGCGTCGGCATCGACGAACGCCGACAGCGGGTCCTCGGCGGCCAGCGGAAGGGCGAGAAGAAGCACCTGGATTGCTACCAGAACGAATCTCATGTTAATCTGAAATTACAGTATGGCAGAGAGTGTTACAAGCGCGGACGCCGCGGATGATCGCTGCGAGGTGGCCTTTGCCGGCGGGGGAACCGCCGGGCATGTGTTCCCTGGCATCGCGATTGCCGAGGAGCTGGGCAAACGCATCCTCTGGATCGGTTCCTCCACGGGAGTAGAGAAGAAGCTCGTCGCAGAGGCCGGTATCGATTTCCGCGGTATCCCTGCCGGCAAGCTCCGAAGGTACCTCTCCCTGAAGAACCTGAGCGACCTGCTGAAGACAGTCGCGGGCATCGTGGCCTCCGTGCGGGTCCTGCGCCGCGCGCGCCCCTTGCTGGTCTTCTCCAAGGGCGGATACGTAAGTGTCCCCCCGGTCATTGCCGCGCGCCTCTGCGGCATACCTTCGTGGACGCACGAATCGGATTTCGATCCCGGGCTTGCCACGCGGATCAATCTCATGTTCTGTGAGAAGGTCCTCGTTTCTTTCCCGCAGACCGTCGAGTATCTCCCTGCCCAGTACCGCGGCAAGGCCGTCGTCACCGGTAACCCTGTCCGCAGGGCCCTGTATCACGCGGACGGCGTACGCGGGCGGTCATTCGTCGGCTGCCCCGCTGCCACGCCCCTGCTCTTCGTCATCGGGGGAAGCCTCGGCTCTTCCTTCATCAACGCCCTGATCGTTTCCTGCCTGCCGGACCTGCTCGGGCGCTGCTTCGTCGTCCACCAGATGGGGAGCCGGGATTTCACTGTGTCGAAGCAGGAGGGATATTTCACCGCCGCATTCTTCTCCGCGGAGCTTCCCGACATCATGGCGGCCGCTGACCTGGTCATCAGCAGGGCAGGGGCGAACACCCTGGCGGAGCTGGCTGCCCTGGGCAAGCCTTCGCTTTTGGTTCCCCTTCCCGAGACGGGAAGCAGGGGAGACCAGATCCGCAACGCCGAGCTGTTCCGTTCCGCGGGGGCATCCCGGGTCCTGCCTGAAAGGGAGGCCACGGCCGAAAGTGCCGCCGCCGCCGTCCGCGCGCTGCTCGATGATCCCGCCGCTCTGGCCGAAATGGGCAGACGGGCCCGCACGCTGGGCGCCGGGCGCCCCGCAGAGCTCATCGCGGGCCTCATCCGACAGAGGCTCGGCTGATGTTCGAGAACATCATCGGGCATCGGGACATCACCGCGATGCTGCGCGCCGAGCTCACGGAGGGGCGGTTTCCGCGCTCCTCCCTTTTTTTCGGTCCCGCGTACTCCGCCAAGCTCTCCACGGCCCTCGAGGTGGCGCGGGTGCTCACCTGCCGCGAGGGCCGCGGAGAGTGGTCCTGCGAATGCCAGTCCTGCCGCCTGCAGAGGGAGCTCACGCATCCGCACACCGTGCTGCTCGGTCCCCGCTACTCGGACGTGGAGATTGCCGCCTGCGCCGGCGCGCTGCTGCGCAACCGCAAGAGCGCCACCCAGTATCTCTTCCTGCGCGCCGTGCGAAAGCTCACCCGAAAGTTCGACCCCGCAATCCTTGACACCGAGGATGCGCGCATGAAGGGGGCGCTGGAAAAGGTGTCCCGCATCGAGGAGCAGCTCTTCCCGCTGGAACCCGGGTCGCCCCTTCCGCCCGAAAAAGAGCTGGCTGACATGCTGGAGGGCATCATGGCAGCATGTGTCGGACTGTCAGTGCACGCCCGCGGGGACGGGCTTACGATCGGCCAGGTGCGCCGCATGGCCGCATGGTCGCACCTCAGCGCAACGGATTCCCGCAAGGTCGCCATCATCGAGAACGCCGACCGCATGCAGGAGGGGGCGCGCAACGCCCTGCTGAAGCTGCTCGAGGAGCCTCCGGCTGAGGTCACCCTCGTTCTTCTCACCACCCGACGGGCCGCCATCATCCCTACCATCCTTTCGAGGATGCGCCCCTACGCATTCGACCAGCGCTCTTCCGAGGAAGAGAAAGAGGTCATGACGAAGATTTTCCGGGAGGAAGCGCCGGCCGCCGAGAGCCTCCGCGGGTACTTCCTGGCATGGAAGGAGATCAACCCCGACAAGCTTGCGGCCCTGTCCCACCGGTTCATGGAGCTGGTGCTCGACCCCGGCGCCGGTGGGGTGGAGGTCACGGCGGAGCTTTCGGAGCTGTTCCCCGACCGCCGAGGCTCGAAGGAACGGAGCCCGAAAGAGGCCGTGGTCTCTTTCCTGGAAGAGTTGACCTTCAGGTTCTCCGAAGCGCGGCGGCAGGGAGGCGCGGCGGCAGACACGCTGGAAGAGTGGGTGGAGGCGGTGCGGGAGGCATTCACGCGCCTGGACGTCTACAACATCAGCCCCCAGACGGCGGTCGAAGCCCTCTATTACCGCATGCGTGACTGCATTCACCGCAGCGATCCCCTGCCGGGAAAGGGGAGCGGAAAGGCTTCACGATGAGGAAATTCATCCAGAAGGCGCTTGAGAAGCTCGCCAAGATGGACCAGGAGCAGATCCGCGCCCTGATCGTGCGCATGGCGGAAGAGAACGACCTGCTGGGCATGATATTGGAGAGCATGACGGACGGCATCATCGTCACCGACCGCGAGCACCGCGTCATCCTGTACAACAAGTCGGCGGAAAGAATGGTCCCCTTTTCCCACGATGACCTCATGGAGAAGGTCCTGTGGGACCACATTGCCGACCGGGAGATCGCCGGCTTCCTCTCCGCGAATCTCCGCAGCCAGGAGAAAGTCTCCGACCGGGAGTTCACCCTCGACGGGGGTCCGCCCCGCATCCTCTCCCTCAGCCTTCTTCCCCTGGTCAGGGAGGGGAGCGTGCAGGGGAACGTCGTGCACATCGAGGATGTCACCGAAAAGCGCTCCAAGGAGGCGCGGCTGCGCAGGGCGGAAAGCCTCGCATCCCTCACCACGCTGGCGGCGGGCGTGGCGCACGAGATCAAGAATCCCCTCGGGTCGATGGGCATCCACCTGCAGCTCATCCAGAAAAAGATCGCCGGCAAGGACTGCATCGAATCGAAGGACATCGACCAGCACCTCGACGTGATCTCCGAGGAGGTCGACCGGCTGAACCGCATCGTCGTGGATTTCCTCTTCGCGGTGAAGCCCATGGACACCCGGCTTGAGGACGGGGACCTGAACAAGGTCATCCAGGAGCTGCTGGAGTTTGTCGGGCCAGAGCTCGACCAGGCGGGTGTGAAGATCGAGTCCAGCCTTTCCCCCGACTTGCCGCAGCTCAGCATCGACGCGCGCTACGTCAAGCAGGCGCTGCTGAACCTCATCAAGAACGCCGTGGCGGCAATGCCGGACGGCGGCACCCTCGGGGTGCAGACCCTGCGCGCGGGGGAGGAGGTGCAGGTGCGCATCTCCGACACGGGAAGCGGAATTCCCGAAGACATCATGGACAAGATCTTCGAGCCGTACTTCACGACGAAGCCTTTCGGCACGGGACTGGGTCTGACGATCGTGTTCAAGATCGTAAAGGAGCACTACGGGGACATCTCGGTCTCCTCCCGGTTGGGAGAGGGGACGACGGTCACCCTCGTGCTGCCGGTCCCCCAGAAAGAGAAGATCCTCATCGACTACAAGGGGGACAACCGATGAAGCTCACCATCCTCGTGGCCGACGACGAGAAGAACATCAGGGAAGGTCTTCGCGAGGCGCTGATGCTGGACGGCTACGAGGTGCTGCTGGCCGCAGATGGCAAGGAAGCGCTGGACACGGTGAACCGAGGGGACGTTGACCTTCTGATCACCGACCTGAAGATGCCGCGTCTCTCGGGAGAGGAGCTTCTGAAGAGCGTTGCCGCCCAGTTCCCGACCGTCCCCGTGATCATCCTGACGGGACACGGGACCATAGAGTCCGCCGTCCAGGCAATGCACGACGGCGCCTACGACTTCCTGACAAAGCCGGTGAATCTCGACCGGCTTTCCCTGCTGGTCAAAAGGGCCCTCTCCAGCCGGGAGCTTGCCCTGCAGAACAGGGCTATGCAGGAAGAGCTCGAGCGCAGGAGCGGGTTCGCGAGCATCATCGGCCGCAGCGCCGAGATGCGGCAGGTCTTCGAGATGGTAAGGCAGGTCGCCCCGTCGCGCAGCTCGGTGCTCATCACGGGGGAAAGCGGCTCGGGCAAGGAGATGATCGCCGAAGCCCTCCATTACAATTCCCCGCGCAAGGAGAAGCCGTTCATCAAGCTGCACTGCGCCGCCCTCTCCGAGGGCCTGCTGGAAAGCGAGCTCTTCGGCCACGAGAAGGGGGCGTTTACCGGCGCCATTGCGCGCAAGAGGGGCCGGTTCGAGCTGGCCAACCTCGGCACCCTTTTTCTGGACGAGATCGGGGAGATCAACCAGAACGTGCAGATCAAGCTGCTGCGGGTGCTCGAGGAGAAGAAGTTCGAGAGGGTGGGCGGAGAGGAGACCATCGAGGTGGACGTGAGGCTTATCGCGGCCACCAACAGGGTGCTGAAGGAGGCCATAGCAAAGGGTGCCTTCCGCGAGGACCTCTACTACCGGCTGAACGTCGTGAACATCCACATCCCGCCCCTGCGCGAGCGCAAGGAGGACATCCCCCTGCTGGTCGCGGCGTTCCTGAAGGAGTTCAGCCAGGAGAACAGCAAGCCCATCGAGGGCATCGACCCCAAGGCGCGCCTGGCTTTGTACAACTACTCGTGGCCGGGCAATGTCCGCCAGCTGCGCAACTCGATAGAAAGCGCCGTGGTGCTGAGCAAGGGGTCCACCATCACCCTCGAGGACCTTCCGCCCAACATCCGCGGAGAGAGCGGCGGGGATTCCCTGCGTCTTCCCATCGGCGCGAGCATTGCTGATGCGGAAAAAGAGCTCATCCGAGCGACCCTCGTGCGCGAAGGCGGCAATAAGAGCAGAACTGCCGAAGTATTGGGTATCGGGCGGAAAACGCTCCACCGCAAGATCGAGGAGTATGGATTATGAAGAAGTCGATCATCACGAAGCTTTTCGGCGGTCCCGTGCTCCTCGTGCTCACCATCGTTCTGGGGGCGCTCTGCTTCGCCGCGGGGACCCTCTCCGACAGGGCGGTGGCGGACGACGCCCGGTTCTTCACCCTGGTGGGAGAGCGGCTGTCTTTCATCGAGCTTCGTGCCGCGCTGCTTTCGCAGAGCTTCGACCGTGATGACCTGGCCGCCCGCTTGAAGGAGCTTCGCGCCGCCAACGATGACCTCCTGCGGATCATCGCCGGCAAGGGGACCCTGTCGGTCGCCGCATCGATCTATCCCGGCGAGATGAAATCGGCAATGGCCGAGCTCTCCGCGACGCTGAGGGGACGCTGGCAGGGAACGCTGCTGCGCCTGGCGGATGCCGCCGGCCAGCTCTTCGACGGCCAGGCTGAACGCGAGCGCTTCGAGGCGCTTCTTCCCGCGTTCATCGCGGACACAGAGCAGATCTCGAAGAAGGTCGACCAGGGCCTTGCCAGCATGAGCGACGCGCGGCGCGGGGTGGCCCGATCTTTCCTTGCCCTTTTCGCGCTGTTCTCCGGCGTGGGAACCATTTCCGCGCTCGCCTACTCGCTGTGGACCATCCTTGCCATGCGGCGTGACTTTTCCCGCCTCATCACCTATTCGCGGAGCATCTCCCGGGGCGACTTTTCCTCGCAACCCGACATCCACCGCAACGACGAGATCGGGGAGCTTGCGACGCAGCTGCGCACCATGACATCGCTGGAGAGCCTCGTCTCCACGCTGCGGGTGACCAGTGAAAAGCTGGGGCAGGAGTACGGCAGGATTGCGGAGGGGATGGCGAAGACGGTGTCCTCCATGCGAAGCCAGGCGCAGGTCGTCGAGGATACCACCCGCGGCTTCCCGACGATCGTTTCCGCGGTGCGCAAAGTGGCGGAAAACGCCTCCGCGAGCCTCGCGGCCGCGCATGACGGGACCAGCGCCGTCGAGAAGTCACTGGAAAAGATAACCAAGGGCATGGAGGAGACGCGCTTTCTGGAAGAGCGTACGGCGCGCATTGAAGAGGTGGTGTCGGTGATCGGGGATGTCGCCGACCAGACGGAGCTCCTGTCCCTGAACGCCGCCATAGAGGCTGCCCGTGCAGGGGAGGCGGGGCGAGGATTCACCGTGGTGGCCCAGCAGGTGCGCAAGCTCGCCGATCGCAGCGCACGGGCAGCTTCGGAAATTGCCGATCTCGTGCAAACCATGCTCGACGCGGTGAAAAGAATCGCGGGAGATTCCAAGGAGTCTTTCGAGACGAGCACCTCGCGGAGACGGCCGTGGAGGGAGTGAGCCAGGCAGATTCGTCGCTTTCCACAATGCTTGGCCTGACCTCGGACACAGCGCGGCGCGTGGACGAGGTCTTTGCGTCGAACAAGCTGCTGCGGGAGATCGTCAGCCAGATGGAGGACGCGCTGGGCCACTTTGCCCGCGGCCGCGACGGCGGCGAGCCGGCCCTTCTGCCCGCCGGGCAAGATCAATCCCACGTGCCCCTTTCACTGGCCGTCACGCCGGTGGACGCGGATGGCGAAGCTGAGCTGCTGAGCGAGCTTCCGCCAGGGGACACGACGGGGAGCGTGGGAGAAGAAATAGAAGAGCTGGAGTCGGCCGAGGATTGAAAGGCGAGCGCCGGGCGCCCGCCCGGATGTCGGCTACGCGGCGGCCCGCGGCCGCCAGGGTGCGTCAGTTACCCTCGAAGACTCGCCGGGACGGGCTTTCGCCTGCGTCTGATTGCGTTGAGAATGCCGAAGGCGAGCAGCGCGACAAGCCACACCAGGGCAAGGAGCAGCGCCCCCAGGGCCTTGCTCAGGTACAGGGAGCCTATCGCGGAGGCGCCTAACACCACGCATGCCCCGTAGATGATCAACAGTATCGATGTTTCTTTCACATTGAGGGCGAGCAGCTTGTGATGGATATGCTGCTTGTCGGGTGAATAGATGGGACGGTTCTCCCGCACGCGCCTGACGATAGCGGAAACGGTGTCCATGATGGGGATCAGGAGCACCGTGGCGGGGGCGAACATGCTCCCGATCGAGACGGCTCCCGAGCTGCCCAGGAGGGGGATGACCGCCAGCACGAACCCCAGCAGGAGACTGCCCGAGTCTCCCATGAAGACCTTGGCTGGGGGAAAATTGAAGATCAGGAACCCGAGCACGGCGCCGAACAGGCAGAAGGAGAGAACGGCGGGGTTCGCCATGCCGTGCAGCAGGCTCATGATGCCCAGGGAGAGCGCCGAGAGGGCGGCAATGCCCCCCGCCAGGCCGTCGATCCCGTCCATGAGATTGATCGCATTGGTGATGGACACGATCCACAGGACGGTAATGGGGTAGGCGAAGATCCCCAGGGAGAAGGGGGCAAGGCCGGGAATGCTGACGACGGAGATGGTGAAGCCCCCGACGGTGACCAGCGAGGCGGCCACGATCTGCATCAGGAACTTCAGCAGCGCGTGGAGATTGTGGAAATCATCGACAAGCCCCATGCAGTGGATGAGGGCAAAGGAGACGAAAATGGGCACGTAGTGCAGCGTGTAGGACATTGGCCAGGACCCGGGGAACAGCACGGGCAACAGGAGAGGCACGGCCAGCGCTGACACCAGGAGGCCGAAGAATATGCCGATGCCGCCAAGACGGGGAATCGGATTGTTGTGAATCTTGCGCTCGTTGGGTATGTCGTACCACTTCCGTCGATGGGAAACCAGGATGACGACGGGGGTGATGGCTGCGCTGACTATAAGCGCTAACACTCCTGAGGCTGCGAGCGCGATTGCCATTTCCATTCTTGGCGAAGAATACGGCGGATAGGGGAGGGTGTCAACTCGAAAGGCGCCCTGCCAGCCCTGCCGGCCCTGCCGGCCCTGCCGGCGCGCCGTGGTACTCCGCGGATTTGCCGCGGCGTTATCGGCCGCCCTCGGTGCGGGTCCTGATGCGCTCGAATGACTCGTTCACCTTCTTCGTGATTTCCAGCGCGATCTGGACCTCGAGGTTCGCATAATCCTGCCGAAGTGACTCGTCGGGGGACTGACGGGGCGGGGGCGATGCGCGGCTGCTCCCGGTCCTGTCGCTGCCGCGGGTCCTGGCGCGGTCATTGGAGCCCGTCCGCATGAACTCGTCGAGCTCCTGCCATGCATCCTGCAGGTCGGGATCCGCATGACGCGCCTGGCCTCCTGGTGCGGTGCGGCCTTCCCGCGGGCCCCGGTCCTCCGAAAAGAGGGACTTCAGGAGCCCCGCCAGCCTGTCGATGAATCCTTCCAAGACTATTCTACCCTTTCGCGTCCTCTGCAAAGTCATAAACGCCGGTGAACACGTAGCCCGCCGGCCCGGTGAGCCAGATGTGGTTTCCCCCGTCCTCCGCCCACTGCACGAATATATCGCCGCCGCGCAGGTGCACGAATATCTCCCGGTCGGTGAAACCGTTGACCACGGAGGCCACGAGCGCCGCGGAGGCGCAGGCGCATTCGTCGCCGGGGATCCCCTCGTCTCCCTCCCACACCCTGAGCCTTATCTCCTCGCGGGAGAACACCTGGATGAACCCTATTCCCGTGTCGTCGGGGAAATCCGGCTGGGAAGAAATGCCGCGCGCCGTCTTCCTCAACGGAAAGGAGAAATCGGGAACAAAGAGCATTGCATACGGTCTCCCGAGGGAGATCGGCGTGTAAGAGATGGTCCTGCCCTCCACGAGGATGCTGCGCGTGAATGATTCACGGTTGCTTTCCTTTATTTCCTGCTCGGTTTCGCGGCTCAGCGGCACGCCCATGTCCACGCGCACGTTGGCGCTGTCGATGATCTGCATCCGTATCTGGCGGGACATCGTGGCGATGGTGAAATCGCTGGTCTTCACCGCCCCCGAATCGGTGGCGTAGCGGGCGGCGCACCGGGCCGCGTTGCAGGAGATCGGCACCTCGTCCCCCTCGGGATCGAAGCTGCGCAGGGAGAGGTCGGCATCATCCGATGTCCCCAGGATGACAAGGGAATTGCCGCCAACGCCGAAGCTCCTGTCGAGGATCCGCCGGGCCAGCGGGGAAAGGCGGCTGAGAGCCTGCACCGGCACGGCCGTGGCGTTGATGACCACCGCGTCATCCCCGCACCCCTGCATCTTCAGAAAGTCGATTTCCATGCCGGACTACGCTACATCGGGTGCGGCGGAGGCGCAAGGGCACGCCGGGCGTCAGTGCCAACGCAGCCGCCACGGGCGTGCACGGCTGCCACGCGGCGCCAGAATCCGCGCTCCGCGCGGCGCCCTACGCGCCGAAGAACTCCCCGTGCAGGCACCGCACCGACTCATCGGTGCATTCGACGGGCACCACGAGGGAGAGGTTGATGTCGGAGGCCCCCAGGGAGATCATCCGTACCGGCGTGCCCTTCAGCGAGCTGAACACGCGAGCAAGGAAGTCAGTGTCCTTCCACAGCTCCTGGCCGACCAGGCAGATGATGCTCTTGTCGACATCCACCCCCACGGTCCCGATTTCCGAAAGGTCGCGCGCTATGGCGTTCACGGCTGCCGCGTTGTCGATGGTCACCGATACCGACACCTCCGAGGTGGCAATCAGGTCGACGGGCGTCTGGTACTTCTCGAAGATCTCGAAGATCCTTCTCAGGAATCCGTATGCCAGGAGCATGCGGTAGGAGTTTATGCTGATGAGGGTAATCCCTTTCTTGCAGGCAATCGCCCGCAGGCCGGTGCCGGAGATGCTCGGGATGATCCTCGTGCCGGCATCATCGGGGCGGAAGGTGTTCTTCACCCACACGGGAATCCCCAAGTTGATGGCCGGCTGAATGGTGGACGGGTGGATGACCTTTGCCCCGAAATAGGCGAGCTCCGCCGCCTCCCGGTAGCTGATCTGGTCGATCGTGCGGGCGCCTTTTACAATGCGCGGGTCAGAGGTCATGATGCCGGTCACGTCAGTCCAGATCTGGACCTCTTCGGCGCGCAGCGCTGCGCCGACGATGGTGGCCGTGTAGTCCGAGCCGCCCCTGCCCAGGGTGGTCGTGGCCCCCGTGGTAGTGGAGGCAATGAAGCCCTGCAGGATGGCCATGGTGCCCGGCCGGGGGCGCACGCGGGAAGATATGTTCTTGCTCGTCAGGTCCTCAATGGGGGCGGCGGAGGTGAAGTTCTCGTCAGTCTTCACAAGCTCACGGGAGTCGAACAGCTCGGCGGCGATCCCGCGCTGGCGGGCGCGGTGGTACAGGACGATCGTGGCCAGTCTCTCCCCGAAGGACAGGATGGCGTCGTTGCTCCGCTTCGACCATTCCTTCAGCATGGCCAGCGCCTTGATGAAGGCGCGCAGCTCGACGATGACCGCGCCCAGGTCAGCGGTGCATTTCGCCAGCGGTCCCCCCTCCAGGAGCTCGCGGGCGCACTCGATGTGCCGCTTCTCGATGGCGGCCAGGATTGTCAGTGCCTCCTCTTCCTTGCCCACCCCGACGAGCTTCGCGATCTCCTGCAGCTGGTCGGTCACCTTCGCCATGGCTGAGGAGACGAGCACGGGTGCCCGTTCGAGCTGTCGCGCGACGATGTCGAGCGTCGCATCCATCATCTGTGCATTCTGGACCGAGGTGCCGCCGAATTTCATGACAATCATTGTTCACGACAGCTACCATATAGACGATTTTCTGTCAACGATTTGTATTCGGAATTTGCATAAACTTGCAGCACTCTTGCTATTTTCGTTCGGGACGGGATAATCGGCTACGACCATGGATATCAGTGTCATCGGCCCCGGGGCCGTCGGATCACTTCTGGGAAGCCTTCTTCAGCTCGCGGGACACCGTGTGACCCTTCGTGGCAGGTCCGCCGAACCGCGCGCGAACTACCGCGTGGTGCTGCCCGGCCAGTGGCTCCTGGCCGAAGGGGTGCGCTCCGCGGGCCGGGAAGAGACGGCGGACAGCAGCGATGCAATCCTTGTGACCCTGGGGCGCCACCACCTGCACGCCGAAAGACGGCCTGATTTCGCGCGGCTCATCGGCACCGTAGAGTCGCCGGTTGTCGTTTTCAACTGCGACCCCGAGGAGACGGTGCGCCTGGCCGTCCCCCGCGAACGACTCCGCCTGGGCCTGACGCTGATGAGCGCGGTCAAGCTGCAGAACGCCGACGTGGAGTTGTGCACCGAGAAGCCGGTCCTCCTTTACGAAAAAGCGCCTCTCCTGACGCGGATCTTCCCGGCTTTCACGAAATTCGGCTTTCAACTGGTCGCCGTGGATGACCTGAGGCCCTACCTCAATTCATTCTTTGTCTCCCAGCTCCTTTTCCTACCCGTTGCGATGTGCAACACCACCGTGCGTGACTTTCTCTCCTACCCCGAGGGCCGCGAGCTGGCGGTGAGCATCCTCTCGGAGGGTTTCGCGGCTCTGCAGAGGGCCGACATGCCGCTGGCGCCGCTGCCCCTCATGGACCCCGGGGAGCTTTCCCTGCGGCTGCAGAAAAAGCCTGCCGCCTTCGAAGCGGACCGCGGAGCCCCGGAGCGGGAGCTCAACAGCCTGCTGCAGTCGTACCTGAGGGGAAAACCCACGGAGGCGGCCCAGCTGAACAGGAAGGTCGTGGAGATCGCATCCTCAGCAGGCCTGCATCTCACGTGGAACTGGCGGATCGTGCAGAAGGCCAACCGCATTGCCAGCCTTGGTTTTTACAGGGACCCGCCCGAGCTGCTGAAGGCTCTCGTCTAGGAGGCACCCCATGGACGCAGATTTCACCGCAAAGCTCGACCGCGCGTGGAAGGCCATGAAGGAGCAGGCATCCTGCACCCCGTCCATTGGCCTGATTCTCGGCTCGGGGCTGGGAGAGTTCGCTGAGAAGGTGAACGGAACCCGTGTGCCCTTTGCTTCACTTCCGGGCTTCCCGCAGCCAACGGTGGCCGGGCACGCGGGGCTTTTCACGGTGGGAGAAACACTCGCCGTCATGGCAGGGCGGGTGCACTACTACGAGGGGCACCCGATCGATGACGTCATTCTGCCTGTTTTCCTTCTTCATCGCCTGGGGGTAAAGACGCTGATCGTGACCAACGCCGCCGGCGGGGTGAACCGCGAGTACTCGCCGGGGGACCTCGTGCTGATCCGTGACCATGTCAATCTCATGGGCATCAATCCCCTGCGGGGCCCCAACCCCGGGCCCGGGCCAAGATTTCCCGACATGAGCGCGGGCTATGACCCGACACTGCGCACCCTCGCAATGGCGGTTTCGCGGGAACCCCTGCGGGAAGGCGTGTATGCGGCCTTCTCAGGACCTTCGTATGAGACACCCGCGGAGATTCGCATGCTGGCCGCCATTGGCGTCGACCTGGTGGGCATGTCCACGGTGCCCGAGGTGATCGCCGCCGGCTACCTGGGCATCAGGGTGCTCGGCATCTCCTGCGTCACGAACATGGCTGCCGGGATACTTCCCCAGCCGCTGGACCACGCGGAAGTCATAGCGCGGGGAAAGGAAGCAGGCCCCCGCTTCATCCGGCTCTTGCGAGGGATCATCGAACGGCTGGGAGGCGGGACGTTTGAAGGCTGACCAGCGGCTCACCCGGTCCGTCATCCAGGAGATGCGCGCCGCAATTGCCGATGCCGATGGCAATGAGGTCTTCTTTGTCGGCAGCGTGGATGTCGACGGCAAGGTGTCCACGATCAGCGTGGGCGCGCGCGGGAACACGGAGGCGGTGCCCGTCCTCTCGCCGCATCTCGCCGAAGGCGATGTGATCATCCACAATCACCCCTCGGGGGGCACGCATCCCTCCAGTGCGGATCTCTCCATCGCCTCCCGCCTGGGCAACCAGGGCATCGGGTTTTTCATCGTGGACAACGACGTGGAGCAGCTCTACGCGGTTGCCGAGCCCGTGGAGGCGCGGGAGATCGTGCCGCTGGACGAGGAGCATCTTGCCGCCTGCCTGGCGCCCGGTGGCGGGCTCAGCCGCGTCTATCCGCTGTACGAGGAGCGCACGAGCCAGGTCGGGATGCTGCGCCTCGTCTGCAAGGCGTTCAACGGTGAGGAGATATGTGCCGCGGAGGCGGGCACCGGCGTAGGGAAATCCCTGGCGTACCTGCTTCCCGCGGCAGCCTGGGCCGTGCGCAACGGCGAGCGCGTTGTAGTGTCCACGAACACAATAAACCTGCAGCAGCAGCTCGTTGAAAAAGACATGCCCCTGGTGCGCAAGGTGCTCGGGCAGGACCCCAAGGTGGTGCTGGTCAAGGGGAGGGGGAATTACCTCTGCCTGCACCGTTTGAACGAGGCACTTGAGGAGGCAACGCTCTTCGAGGAGCGCGACCCCGAGCTCCTCTCCATCCGCGAGTGGGCGCGGACAACGGAGACGGGCAGCCGCACCGATCTTTCCTTCTATCCAAAGGAGGAGACATGGTCCAAGGTGTGCTCCGAAGCGGATGCCTGCCTGGGGCTGCGATGCGCTCATCGCGAGGGGTGCTTCGTGCTGAAGGCACGGCGGGAAGCCTCCTCGGCAAAGATCCTCATCGCGAACCACCACCTGCTGTTCGCCGATCTCGCCCTGCGCGTGGCAGGCTCGGGATTCGATGACCCGGCAGTGCTTCCGCCATTCCGGCGGGTGATCTTCGACGAGGCCCACAACGTGGAGAAGGCCGCGACTTCCTTTTTCTCCCAGAGCTTTTCGCGGCCCATGGTCCTGCGGTTTCTCGGCAGGCTGCTTCGCAGGCGGAAGGGGCGCGTCACCGGTCACTTCCAGGCCCTTGCGCGCCTTCTGGGCAGGAGCGCCCTGTCCAAGCGCGTCCCCGAGCTGATCGACGCGGTGCAGGCGCGTTCCGAGGAGCTGGATACGGCTGCGCTGGAAATCCTCGGGGGATCGGCCTCTCTCCTGCTGGACGCCGGGACCATGCCCGATTTCCGCGATGGGGCGGGCGGCCCGCTCGCGAACCTCTCTTTTGCCATCCGTGAGCTGGGGGAGGCCTTCGAACAGGTGTTCGAGAAAATCGGTGAAAAGGAGGACCAGAAGGGGGCGGGCGATGCTTCCCAGAAGGAGACGCTGGTCTGGGACTGCCGCGTGCAGCTCTCGCGGCTGGCCGGGATAGCCGACGTGTGCGACAGGTTCCGCACGGAGGAGGCAGGGAGAAACGACGTCTTCTGGCTGGAGGGCAGGGACAGGACGGTGAGGTTCGTCATCACGCCCCTGGATATCGGGCCGCTGATGCGGGACGCTGTATTCGAGCCGATAAAGACGGTGCTCTTCACCTCGGCCACCCTTACCGTGTCAGACAGCTTCTCTTTCTGGGCAGGGCGGATCGGCCTGGACGGCCTTGCGGGGCGGGAGCCGATCTTTAGGACCTTCCCATCCCCTTTCAACTACAGGGAGCACGTCCTGCTGGGTGTTCCCACCGACGCCCCGGCGCCTGATTCCCCCCGGCAGAAGGACTTCCTGGCCCGGTTCATCACGAAAGCCCTCCTGGCAAGCCATGGGGCAGGGCTGGTGCTCTTCACCTCCTACAGCCTGCTTCGGGACGTCACCGCGGCGGCGCAGCCGGCGCTGAACGCTGCCGGGATACGCGTCCTGAAACAGGGCGATGACGACCGCGCGCGGCTTCTCGATTCATTCAGGGCTGAGCGCTCCAGCGTGCTTTTTGCCACGGATTCGTTCTGGGAAGGGGTGGATGCTCCCGGGGAGACTCTGCAGGTGGTCATCCTGTGCCGCCTGCCGTTCCGTGTCCCCTCTGAGCCGGTGCTGAAGGCGCGCATGGCAGCCATCGAGCAGAGGGGGGGCAATCCCTTTGCCGAGCTGTCCCTGCCGGATGCCGTGGTGCGCATGCGCCAGGGGTTCGGGCGGCTTATGAGGCGGCAGGACGACACAGGGGTCGTGCTGATCCTCGACCCGCGCATCGTCACCAAGCAGTATGGGGCAGTCTTTCTCCAGAGCCTGCCCGAGACCCGGCGGTCTGTGGCGCCGGCCGCCGATGTGCTGCGCGCCGTGAGGGACTTCTTCGCATAAAAAAGGGGAAAGACGCGCCTGCGCCTTTCCCCTGCCAGTCTTAAAACGACTGTCCTACTCGAGCTTTGCCAGGATGTCCGCGGCCTTGAGGATGAGCTGCTCTTCCCCCCCGACCTTGATGGTGGTGCCCGCGTACTTGTCGTAGATGATGCGGTCTTTGGCCTTCACCTTGATGGCCTCATCGTCGCCAACTGCTACCACGACGCCTTCCTGCGTCTTCTCCTGTGCGGTCTGAGGGATGAGTATCCCGCCCGCGGTCTTAGTCTCCGACTCGACCATCTTAACGAGAATGCGATCTCCGAGCGGTGTCACCTTCATGTCCAGTCTTCCTCCCTTGAATAGCTCCTAGAATTTTTGCGCAAACTCAAACTGAGCAGCCGTGATTTTGAGAAGAATATAGCCAAACATCGGTAAGGTCGTCAAGGACATAGTGTGCGCCGACGCATAGATTGTGGCTGCTGTGGTTTCTCCTTGCCCTGGGGACGGCCATGGATTACTTTATTAAGGGTTGTTAACATGACATGGGCTCTGTATTTTGATAGGGGACTGGGAGCGCTCTCGCATCACAGGCCCGCCGAAGCGGTAAAATTCCTGCAGAACGCTCTGGAGCATTGTCCCCCATCACGCCCGCACGATCTGTACCGCGTCTGCTTCTACCTGGGTATAGCGTTGCGTCGGCTGGGTTTCTCTCAATCGGCAATCAAGAGCTGGATGTCCTGCCAGAGGCTGAATAAACGGGGGCACGCACGGAAGATGCTCTCCCGCTTTACAAACTGTTACGGGATGGAGCGACAGGATACGGGAGAAGCCGACGACTGGCAGGCGTTCTCTTCCATACAGACGGCCCGATACCTGCTGGGAAAGAACAAGCGCACTTTTGCCACGCTCGCGGAAAAGGACATGATCGGTGACCTCATCCGCGACAGCTGGCAGGAGCTGGTCGATGCCGGCACACTTGATAAAAAGTCGGGATGCGAGAAAATGGAGATCTTTCGGAGCGTTCGCATCGTATTTCCCAGCATTGTGCTTGCGGAGCCGCGTGCAAGCAGTCCGGTCATTGCAGTGAACTTCCAGACAAAGATGAAGGTCAAGTTGAGCGATCGCTGCCTGTGCGGCTCCGGTCTCCCCTATATCATCTGCTGCGGGCGTACTCCGGGCAAGGAAGAGCTCATGAGTGGTATATTTTGAGTCACATTCTCTGAGATACGCAACATTTGTGTCAGAATGACACAACCTTCGAAAATATACATATTTAATTGGTAAGCATCGTTCTAACACCTTCTCCTGCAAATAATTAGAGGCATGCTATTTTTATGCCTTGGCACGGTGCTTGCAAATAAAGGGGCACGAGAGGTGAAAAAATGAGCAGTGCAGTTGTTGCAGAAAAAGACAGGAAGACATCGAGAGCAGACGAGAACATCCTTTCCCTCTACCTGAAAGAAATCAACAAGATCCCTCTTCTGACCCGGGATGAGGAAGAGAAACTGGCACGACGGGCCGCGAAAAATGAGCAGATTGCGAAGGAGAAGCTCATCAGGGCGAACCTCCGCTTTGTCGTGAACGTGGCGAAGAAGTACCAGAACCAGGGGCTTCCTCTTGCTGACCTGATCAGCGAGGGAAACATCGGCCTCATGAATGCAATAGAGCGCTTCGACGTGGAAAAGGGCTACCATTTCATCTCCTACGCCGTGTGGTGGATCCGCCAGGCAATCCTGAAGGCCATCTGCGAGAAGTCCAGGATGATCAGGCTGCCACTGAACCGCGCCAATGAGCTTGTCCAGATCGAGAAGGTGCGCAAAGACCTGCAGGGAGAGCAGTTCCTGGCCTCGGAAACCGACATGATCGCCAGGAAGCTCGACCTGGATCGCGAGCACGTTTCTGACTTGCTCAACATTTCCCGTGAGCTGATCTCCCTGGATACGCCGGTATACTCGGAGAAGGACTCCTCGCTTCTGGGGGATTTCGTGGAGGACAAGAACCACACGACTCCCGACGACATGGTGATTGCCAATTCCCTCCGCCAGGACATCAATGGGGTGCTGACGTCACTGTCGCAGAAAGAGTCGGAAATCATCCAGTACCGCTTTGGTTTAAACGGGAAGCGGCCGATGTCTTTGAAAGAGATCGGGAGCATGTACAAGCTCACCAAAGAGAGGATCCGCCAGATCGAGAAGAAGGCCATCAAGAGGCTTCAGCATCCTTCGCGGAGCCACACCCTCAGGGCGTACATGTAAACTGGATCGTGAGTACAGCGGGGCTGCCCGAAGGCAGCCCTTTTTCTAGTCCTCGTTGGCGATCTTTTTCCAGGCACTGGCGAAATCCGGTGTGAAGTCCTTGTCTTCGACCTGCATTGTCACGCACTCAGGGGGAAGATCGTCCAGGAAAGGGGAAGGGTAGCACTCCACCGGTTTTCCCATCCGGCGCCGCGATGAACAGAACGTCAGGTAGAGGCGCTTCTGTGCCCGTGTCAGGGCCACGTAGAACAGCCGCCGCTCCTCCTCGATGTTCGCTTCGGCCTCTTCCACAGACCGCGCATGCGGGATGATGTCCTTTTCCACCGCGGCAACGAAAACCACGGGAAACTCCAGTCCCTTGGCTGAATGGATTGTCATCAGGTTGACCCGTCCCCCCGTGTCCTTTGCGTCCAGATCGTCGCGGCTGGCCAGGGAGACGCGCGCCAAGTAGTCGAAGAGGGTCGGCTGCACCGCATCGGGATCCGATTCGAAGTCCGCCAGTGAGCCCATCAGGGACTCCACGTTGCCGAACTTCCATTTCACGACGTCCTTGTCCTTTGCGTCCTTGTTTTCAGAGACGAGGTGGCCCCAGTAGTCCAGGTCCTCCACCAGCTCCCGCAGGGATTGGGCGAGCTTGCCGCCTGCCAGAAAACGTGAGCGAAAATCAACGATCATATCGGCAAACTCGGCCGCGGCGGCGCGGGATTTCTCATCTGGCACGAGGGCAGGCTGCGCGCCCAGGGCTGCAACGGCGGAAAAAAGGGAGCAGTGATTGGCAGCGGCGTGCACCGTGGCATGCTCCAGGAGCTTCTTGCCGATGCCCCGCCGCGGGGTGTTGATGATGCGCAGGAGACTCGTATCGTCGTCGTGGTTGGCAATCAGTTTCAGGTAGGCGAGCATGTCCCTCACCTCCTGGCGCTCGAAGAAGCTCATCCCCCCCGAGATAAGGTAGGGGATGTTTTCCTTTCGGAACACCTCCTCCAACGCGCGCGTGAGGTGGTTGGCACGCAGCAGGACCCCGAAATCCTGGAACTTCAGGGACTCCCTGATCATGAGCGTCCTGATGCGGGAGACGATGTGCTCCGCCTCCTCGATCTCGTTCTCTGCGTTGTATACCTCGATGGGGTCCCCCTCGGGGAGGCCCGTCCACAGC
>JBEKVA010000131.1:0-10368 GCA_049514475.1 Spirochaetia bacterium | reverse complement strand
CGCCCTACAGACGAAGCAAGCAGCGTGAAAGAATTCTTGCTCTACTTAGATCAACGGACACCCACCCCACCGCAAACTGGCTATTCGGAAGGCTGAAGAAGGAGTTCCCCAACCTCAGTATTGGAACCATCTACCGAAACATCGGAATCCTCGTCCAACAGGGCCTGATCGGTAGAATTGCCTTCGGCAGCACCTTTGACCGCCTTGATGCGAATGTCACCGAACACTACCATTTCATTTGCGAAAGGTGCAACGCAATCATCGATCTGAAGCTCCCTATCAACCGCGGTCTGGACAAGCAGATTCCGATCTCCGAGGGGTTCGAAGTGCACAGGCACGCCGTTGAGTTTTATGGACTATGCGCCAAATGTGCGAAGAAGGCTTGACAGCTTCCTATTTCTGCCAAATAATAAGAATCGTTCCGAGTATCATACTGAAAAGGGCATTGTCCCCTGACCTGCTTGGATCACACAAGAGTTGTCTTGATTGAGGAGGAGGAGATGTCACCACGTACCCTGTAGAGTAGAATAGATTGGATTGATAGAGGCCCGAACTCTATTTGCACTATCTTGCAAGTCATGAGAGGAGAAAACCATGTCAACCGAATCAAAGCGCTCATTCAACCCCACTGCCGGCGGGGGACCGTCGAACCGCGACTGGTGGCCGAACCAGCTCAGGCTCGACATCCTGCACCAGCGTTCGTCCAAGTCCAATCCGATGGGACGGGATTTCAACTACGCTGAAGAGTTCAAGAGTCTCGACCTGAAGGCACTGAAGAAGGACCTCGAAGCAGTGATGACGAAGTCCCAGGACTGGTGGCCGGCGGACTTCGGTCACTACGGACCTTTGTTCATCCGCATGGCATGGCACAGTGCGGGCACCTACCGCACCGGCGACGGCCGCGGCGGCGCAGGCAACGGCAGCCAGCGCTTTTCTCCCCTCAACAGCTGGCCCGACAACGTCAACCTCGACAAGGCACGCCGGCTGCTCTGGCCGATCAAGCAGAAGTACGGCCGGAAAATATCATGGGCCGACCTGATGATCCTCACCGGGAACGTCGCCCTGGAATCGATGGGCTTCAAGACCTTCGGTTTCGCCGGCGGGCGTGAGGACATCTGGGAGCCGGAGAAGGATGTCTACTGGGGCTCCGAGAGCAAGTGGCTGGGCGATAAGCGCTACTCCGGCGACAGAAACCTCGAAAATCCGCTTGCTGCCGTACAGATGGGCCTCATTTACGTCAACCCGGAGGGCCCCAATGGCAACCCGGATCCGGTTGCCGCTGCCAGGGACATCCGCGAGACGTTTGCCCGCATGGCGATGAACGACGAAGAGACGGTTGCACTGATCGCGGGCGGCCACTCTTTCGGCAAGACCCATGGCGCCGGCCCTGCCACCGATGTGGGGCCTGAGCCCGAAGCGGCCGGCATCGAAAACCAGGGCCTCGGATGGAAGAGCAGCTTCGGCACTGGCAAAGGCAGTGACGCGATTGGGAGCGGCCTGGAAGTCACATGGACCACGACCCCGACGAAATGGAGCAACAACTTCTTCTGGAACCTGTTCGGCTACGATTGGGAACTGACGAAGAGCCCGGCCGGCGCGCATCAGTGGCAGCCGAAGCATGGCGCGGGCGCCGACACGGTGCCAGATGCGCACAATCCGTCCAGGCGCCGCGCGCCTACCATGCTGACCACGGACCTCGCCCTGCGCTTCGATCCTGCCTATGAAAAGATTTCACGGCGCTTCCTGGAGAATCCCGAGCAGTTCGCGGACGCGTTCGCCCGGGCGTGGTTCAAGCTGACGCACCGCGACATGGGCCCTCGCGCGCGCTATCTCGGCCCGGAAGTCCCAGCCGAAGAGCTCATCTGGCAAGATCCCATTCCCGCGATCAATCACAAATTGATTGATGCGAAGGACATCGCCTCCCTGAAGACCAAAATTCTCGCATCCGGGCTTTCCATCTCCCAACTGGTCCTGACGGCATGGGCCGCGGCGGCAACGTTTCGCGGCAGCGACAAGCGCGGCGGAGCAAACGGGGGACGCATTCGTCTTGCCCCGCAGAAGGACTGGGAAGTGAACCAGCCGACCGAGCTGGCGAAGGTCCTGCAGAAGCTGGAGGCCATCCAAAAGGACTTCAGCGGCGCTCGAGGGAAAAAGGTCTCGCTTGCCGACGTGATCGTTCTCGGCGGCTGTGCGGCTGTCGAGGCGGCTGCGAAGAAAGCGGGGCATGACGTCAAGGTTCCCTTTGCACCGGGACGCATGGATGCCTCGCAGGAGCAAACCGACGTGGTCTCATTCGCCGTGCTTGAACCGGTCGCGGACGGCTTCCGCAACTACCAGCGGAAAGGACTGCAGATGCCGGCAGAGGGACTGCTGGTGGATCGGGCGCAGTTGATGACGCTGACCGCTCCTGAGATGACGGTCCTGATCGGCGGCATGCGCGCGCTGAATGCAAACGTCGGACAGTCCAGACACGGCGTCTTTACCAGGCGGCCCGAGACCCTGACCAACGACTTCTTCGTGAACCTGCTCGACATGGGAACCGAGTGGAAAGCGGTATCGGAGGCCAAGGACCTGTTTGAGGGGCGCGATCGCAAGACGGGCGAAGTTAAATGGACCGGCACGCGTGTCGATCTCATCTTCGGTTCGGACTCCCAGCTTCGCGCCATCGCCGAAGTCTATGCATGTGACGACTCCAAGGAGACGTTCGTGAAGGACTTTGTCGCTTCCTGGAGCAAGGTGATGAACCTCGATCGCTTCGACCTTGCCTAAGGGAAGAAGACCCTCATGGGACTCTTGGAGCGCAGCCGCGGCAAACTCCACGCCCTTCCACGCGCTCCATCCCCAGCACCTCCCGGATCGCGGGGACGGGAAGGCCAGATTTTTGGACCAACGTCTTAGCTTTCTTGGCCAACTGGGCCATCTCGTCGGGCACCTGGGATACGTGATAGACCAGCTTCGGTGCATGTCGATTGACCACGTTTAAGGATTTCCATATTCTCAAAGCAGAAACATTCCAGTCGCACTTTTACCACGGCGAGATAGCCGTGGTAGGAATGTGCGATGACACATCAGCCTACTCGGCTGCCCATGCCGATGGCAGCCGAGCGGAGACGATAAGGACCTTTCATGCAGAAGTCTCTTGTCGATCTAAGACCAGGGGAGACCGGACAGGTGCGAGGCCTGGAGGGTGGTCGCAATCTGATTGCCCGCCTCGCGGCACTTGGCTTCACGATCGGAGCGCCGGTAAAGGTCGTTCGAAGGAACGCCCGAGGGCCTCTGTTGGTAAGCCTGCGAGGCACTCAAATCGCCCTGGGCTTGGGGGAAGCTACGAAAATTCTTATCGGCCGCATGTCTGCCGAAGAAAGAATCGTGCCAGTCCAGACCGGATGTACCATCGCGCTGGCAGGCCAGCCAAACGTCGGGAAATCGACGGTCTTTAATCTGCTCACGGGCATGAGCCAGCATGTTGGCAACTGGATGGGCAAGACCGTTGAACAGAAAAGCGGCACCTTTTCGTATCACCAAAGCCCCTATACGGTCATCGACCTGCCCGGCACCTATTCCCTCTCGGCCAATTCAGAAGAGGAGCTGATTGCGCGGGATTTCATTCTGCGCGCCAAACCGAGCCTGGTTGTCGCCGTCGTCGATGCGGCGAGTCTCGAACGCAATCTCTATCTTGTCGCCGAGCTGCTTCTCCTGCCGACGCCGGTTCTGTTGGCGCTGAATATGATGGACGTGGCGGAGAAAGAGGGAATCAAGGTCGAACCCAAGGTGCTCGAGTCAGCTTTGGGTATCCCTGTTGTCCCCATGGCTGCTTCCCACGGCAAGGGAATCGAGGAGCTGAAGGCAGCCATCCAGAGCATGATCAATCACACAACCGACTATCACCCAAAATCGCCCGCAATCCTTCCCGCTCATAAAACGGAACTGGAGAATCTGCAGCAGATGGTGGCCGAGTACGTTCCAGAAGTGTACCCGAGCGACTGGGTCGCGCTGAAGCTCCTCGAAGGTGACGAAGAGCTTTCCGCGCTGATGCAGAAGCGCATGCCGGCGGAAAAGTGGAAGGGCGTGGGCGCTTTGTTGTATCACCACGAGGACGCCGTTCTCGATATCGCCGGATCTCGCTACCAGTGGATAGGGAGGATGATACGAGCCGCCGTCGTGGAGCCTCCAGCCTCGCGCATGGGCCTCACGACGCGCTTAGACCACTTCCTGACCCATCCCCTTTGGGGCACGCTGGCGCTGGTTCTCTTGCTTGGTGGGGTTTTTTTCCTGACTTTTTCCATTGGCGGGCCGCTGCAAGCCCTGCTGAGCAATCTTCTTCATCGTTTCGGGGACGCCTTGCGCGTCTGGATGAGTGGCTCCCCGTCCTGGATGGTCGAGCTGCTGGCAGGCGGCGTGTTGGGGGGGGTGGGAATGGTACTGACCTTCCTGCCAATCCTGGCGGTCTTCTATGTGGCCCTCGGTCTTCTGGAAGACACAGGCTACATGGCCCGCGCTGCCTACCTGACCGACAGGATCATGCACATGATGGGCCTGCATGGGAAAAGCTTCCTGCCAATTCTTCTGGGATTCGGCTGCAATGTGCCCGCTGTTCTGGGTACGCGCATTATCGAATCGAAGAAGGCCCGGGTGCAGACGATTCTGTTAGTGCCCTTCGTTCCATGTACTGCCCGTATGGCGGTGGTGGCCATACTGGCGCCCATCTTCTTTGGTTCCTCGGCCTTCTTGGTAACCTGGGGGCTCGTGGGAGGCAACCTCGTGATTCTGGTTGTCCTCGGGCTCCTCCTCCATCGCTTCGCCTTCGAGGATGAGCATGTCGCCTTCATCATGGAGCTCCCGCTCTACCATCTGCCGAACGTGAAGACCATCGGGATCTATGTATGGCAGAATCTCGTTGGCTTCTTGCGTAAAGCGGGATCAATCATCCTGATCGCTTCGCTCATCGTCTGGGCCTTCTCGTACTTCCCCACGGGGAACATCACGACAAGCTATCTCGGGATATTCGGAAAATGGCTGCAGCCTGTCAGCCAGCTCATGGGGCTGCCGTGGCAGGTTTTTGTTGGACTGCTCACCAGCTTCGCAGCCAAGGAAAACACGGTTGCGACCCTTTCCGTGCTGTACGGGAATATTTCGACAGCGCTGCCTTTGGTGGTCTCCGCGGCTGCCGGACTTGGCCTGCTGGCTTTCCAGATGCTCTTTGTGCCCTGCGTCGGGACCATCGCGGCAATCCGTCAAGAAACGCGATCCATCACATGGACCGTCTTCAGCGTGGTCCTTATGGCGCTCCTGTCTTTCGCCGTCAGCGTGTGTATCTACCAGGTGGGGAGGCTGCTCTGACATGATGCGGAAGATCCTTGCACTCATGGCAGGCGGCACGCCCTTGTCCATCGCGGAACTCTCCCAGATCCTTGGTGCACGCCTGCCCGAGGTAGAGGCGATGCTGAGCCAGTTGACCGAGCTGGGGTACGTACAGGATCTCGCGTGCGTGGGCGATACCGGGAAGGCCCCTGGATGCAAAGGATGTGCCGTGAGGAACGCATGCCACGGGGGAGCCCCACAGCATCTCTGGACCTTGACCTTGAAGGGTCGGCGTGCGTCCGGGATAGCGTCGCATCAGGTTTCCACCTTGGCACAACCATAAGGACAGACCACTCGACTCAACAAGACTGCATGGGTCGACCCTCATGCCTGATGTTGGATGGAAATTACCCGTGCACATTCTCAATAAGACGCCATTTTCTGAAGCTGGTCACCGCTTTCAAACACTGACACCTTCCGACGTCCAACCCATCGACTACCAAGCCGAGCGCGATCGGTTCATCGATCGTGTGAATATGATCGGGTCCAAGCGCACCAAGAAGCTCTACGCTGCGGTTCGGAACTGGAGCGCCAGCTCCAAGAGCTGATTCTCCGTGAGGCCACGACATTCGGCCTTCGCCGGGTGGCCGTTTAAAAAATCATGCTCGACAGGGAGATTCGCACCATTGCCACAAAGCTGGGCGACGTCCGCGTGAAGGTCGCGTTGCGTGACGGAAAACAAATCAAGGCAAAGCCCGAATACTAGGATTGTCGAAGAATTGCCAAGGAACGTAACATGCCGCTCCGTGAAGTCTACGAGATCGTTCAAAGAGAGATCGGGTAACGCCATGGACGAATACGGCATCCGCGGCGTTCTTGAAAAGTTCAAGGCAAAGGAGATCTCGCTGCAAGTAGTCCTTGATGAGCTGCGCGATTTTGCCTTGAAGGACCTATCCTTTGCTCGACTGGACACGCAGCGGGAAATCCGTGTGGGATATCCCGAGATCGTATATTGCGCGGGCAAAAGCGCCGAACAATTGCGCGGAATTATAGAGTTCATAGTAGCGGAGAATGCGGATATCCTGGCAACGCGCGCTGATGAATCTCATTTTGCTGCGGTGCGGGATCTATCCCCTCACCTCTGCTACGATCCTATGTCTCGCACCATAACGCTGCGGCGGAATCCCCAGGCTTCACCAACCAAGACGTACATCGCGGTGGTCACCGCATGTACATCGGACATTCCTGTGGCAGAAGAGGCGGCTGTCACGGCTGAGGTTTTCGGAAACACGGTGGAGAGACTCTTCGACGTTGGAGCGGCAGGGCTGCACAGACTTTTGACGAAGTTGGATGTCATTCGAGGCGCAAAAGTTATCGTGGCCGTTGCCGGCATGGAAGGAGCGCTTCCAAGCGTAATCGGCGGACTCGTCCAGGCGCCCGCGATCGCCGTGCCGACCTGCGTGGGCTACGGGGCGAGTTTTCACGGTCTTTCGGCGCTTCTCGCCATGCTCAATAGCTGTTCAGCAGGGGTGGCTGTCGTGAACATCGACAATGGCTTTGGCGCCAGTTACATGGTCAGCACGATCAACCGACTGTTAAGCAGGCAGCAGCGCGGCAGGTTCTTGCGCTCGCTGGGACCTGTTAACAGATTAAATGATTGCTGCGTAATAAATTAGATAGCATGCTGTTTACGACGTTTCAACCTGTTTACACTTTAATTCTTTACTATGCAAACAATTGCGTCGAAACGTTTACGCCCTTTATCTTGTCCTATTATCCTTCTAATCTCTTGATCCTGTTAAGCCACTAAGTCCAAGACAGGACTGTAAGAGCGATCGCCCGACGCCAAGCCGGGCCGTAGGGTGCGCCAAACGCCCGGAGGCCTGGCATGCGCTTGGTTGGTTCCGGTTCACGCTCTCGGGGCGCAGATCCTTTCAACGATTTCCGCAAATTGATGACGGCTGACAAAGTGCAGACTCACACTGCAGGACGCTCGGGCGTTGTCAACAGAGAGGTTGACTTCAACTCTCAGCTCCCGGCGCAGGCGGGCAATCAAAGGGGCGAGATCAATCATCTCCGTAGTGGGCCCGGAGTCCTGGCCGAGTTCAGCTCGTGGCGCGTCCGGTGTCGCCGCCAGGGCATCTGACGACACAGGCTCTTGCCTCTCCTTGACCCGGATTTCGTTGTACCCCCTGTTGATGGAGATTTCTCCCCGCTTAACCGCGGCCGCGATCTCGGGATCAGTGCTGACCTTGCGGGCCTTCTCGACTTTACTGACCGACGTGCCAATCTCCCTTGCCGTTCGCCGAGCAGTCTTCTGCAATGGCTCTCCATTAGCTTCACTTGAAGCTAATGGAGAAGCACCTTTGAAACCTGTCACCTTCCTGTCCACCACGGACAAGATGGCCATGATTTCTGCATCACTCAGATTCCGTCGGTCTCGCTGCGTGTGGATCGCGTAGTCCCGAGCTTCCTCGACGTTGGCAAAGGCATGTAGGTAGGCGGTCACAGTCAACCTACCGGCTTCCTTGGCAGCCTGCGTCCTGGTGAAGCCGTCGACAAGGACGTAGTCAAAGCCGTCCCGGCTCGGTCTTTTCCACACGTCGACGGGCTTAGACTCGTCGTACCCATGTTCCTGCATGTGGAACCTGATGGCGTTCTTGATATCCTCTCGGATCGCAAACAAAGACTGAAACGGCTCTTCTAGAACCAGATCGCCGATTGCGATCTCGAGAGCCTCGATTCTCCTGACCGAAGAGTTGTTACCCGATTCGGCCTTGGCCGCCAGGACGGCCACGTCTAATTTCCGTGACATATCAGTACCTCGCTACCACTCGATCAGCTCCGATTAAGCCCGCCAGGCGATGGATGGCGTGGAACAGGGTTGCCTTGTTCAAGGCGTCGGTCATCTTCTCCCGTGTATCGATGCACCGCTGGAGGGCCGTTGTCTCCGGTATCTGAATGGGGAGAATCACTCCGTCGAACGTGCGTCGAAAGAGAAGCTCGTACTGGTTCCTCAGCGATTCGGAGTTGCTTGTTCGCGGGGGCTTGTAGAAGTTGAACACTATTCGCCAAGCCTCTATTCGGTCCGTGTCTTGGGCGATCTGGTCTCGATAGAACGTCGCTCCCTTGAAATCAAACTGAGAAAGTCTGACGGGAGTGAGTATAAGGTCTGATGCACAGATCGCGTTCTGCACCAGATTGTCGTAGGTCGGAGCGCAGTCGATGAGGATGAAATCGTAACCTGGGCTGCTCTCCGCGATCATTCGTCGGAGGGTGTTCGCCCCAATCGTTCTCAGGTTTGTGAGAGAGAACGATGAAGCCAGGATGTCGATGCCAAAGCAGTTGGAGGGAAGGATATTGCCCCCTAGGTCTCGCGAGTTCAAGGCAAGCGCCAGGTTCTTCCGATCTGCCGCGGCGATCTCGTCAAGGTAGTAGAACGAGAGCGAGTTCTGAATGTCGAAGTCGATGACCAGCACTCGGTAACCTGCTGCCGCGCAGTAGTTGGCGACATGGATACAGAGACTTGTTTTGCCTGTACCGCCCTTGATGCTTGAAAACGAGACTACCATGAAGCACCTCCCTTTCCGCAATTCATAATCCGGGGGCTATACCTGTTCGCTTGCCTCCCGTTCTTTTCTCCCTTAGCCCGATCTCCTTTCCCCGGATCGTTTCAAATCGTTTCATTCGTATACGTACGCGCGTGTAACGATTCGGGCTCACCTTTTGGGCTGGGAAGTCGCTATTTCCCCGCACTTCCCTTGCCTTCAATTCTTGCGACCCCGATCGACGCGCAAGTTCATCGTCATTGAAAGCCTTCGCACAGCACCTCTTGCGTCTAGCTCGTGGGCCAGGACCTCGTTGGTTTCGCTTACAACTTCAATGAGCGAATCCATTGCATCAAATCGCTCACGCCGGCCTACGGCTGGAAACGAATCCAACGTGAACTCGCTCATTCCTCAGCTCTTCCCAGGAAGGTCGACATGTACTTCTGCCTTACAATCGCAAGGACCCACTCCGTCGATGAGGGAGCAACCGTCCTCGTGCACGATTCTGACCTCATGAACTCCTGGGACGAGCTGGCCCCGACGCACTTGGTCGAGAAGCTTTTGCACGTAGAGGGGAATCTCACCTTTGGGACGCTTCTTGCTCACCAGACAGCTCCCGCTCGGGAGAACATGCAGCACGGATGGAGGTCTCCTGGAGTTGCGCATTCCTCCACTCGGGAGCAACCTGCGCATGTGCGCAACCTGCGCCTAATAGCGCAAGGTTTGCGCACATGGAGCGCCGCAGATGGTAGGTGCGCCGGGAGGTGCTCACTCATCTGCGCACCTCGTGCGCATCTGGATTGATGGAGTAGGTTTTTTTGCCTCTGGTTCCGACCACTATATGCATGGCGTTCTGACAACAGAGGTTCGCGATAGCGCGTTGGAGGGAGCGCCGAGAGGTTGTAAAGCCCTTCTCCGCCAGGGCTGCTCCAATTTCAGCGAAGGCAAGCGGACCATCGGCGAGTGCTTCCGCCACCGCATCGCCGAGCCGCTCAACTGACGCTTGTTCTATGCCTCTGTATGTCACCACGAGCCTGCCGTCCAAGGTGTCCTCTATTCGTAAGCGGAAGGGTTCTATCGGCTTCCCTCGGCTCTTTGCGCTTTGGATAAGTAGCTCGCCTTCAGCGGTCTTCGTGAGAGATATCTCGAGATCAACGCCTGCGATAATGTCGCCCGATCCCCGCGAGCGCTTTCTAATGTCCACATCTGCCTTAACTGTGTGATGGATCACAATCACGGTCGTTAAGTTGGCAAGTTGCCGGAGCCTGCCCATGATCGGAGCCATGCTGGAGGCGTCGTTTTCTTCCTGCGTGTGGAACCGGATCAGCGAGTCAAATACAATCAGCTCCGGGCGAAGCTCCCCGGTTAGGGCAAGAATGATCTGGAAGTGATTATCATCATCGAGGCGGAGACCGGTGAAATGCCCGATGCGAAAAGGCAGCGCGGAATGGAATCCCATACGCACGAGTCGTTCTTTGAGCATCGGCGCAGGCGTCTCCTCATCGAAAAGGATCACCAT
>JBEKVA010000130.1:0-10401 GCA_049514475.1 Spirochaetia bacterium | reverse complement strand
GATTCCAGGCGCCGACGTACGGCCTTCGGGCCGAACGGGTACTCCCGTACCCGGCGGATTCCAGGAAATTGTTGTTGACATGCGGCGGGATTCGCGCATATATATGCTTATTATGAGTCGTGAGTTTTTGACTGCAATCCCGCTTCGCAACTGGTGGGGGTGGACCTCGGGGAGGAAACCGCGGTCTGCCTGACCTGAGTCAGTACGCAGCAGGCCGCAGGCGGTTTCCCTCCCCCCTTGAGAGAGTGAAGCCGCCCGCGGTTTTTTTATGCGCAAAACCCCGGGTGAAAGCCCGGTTTTTTTTTGACCCCGCCCCGTTGGGGCGCATATCGAACGAAAGGAGTCGCCCATGACCGACGACAGAATCTTCCAGCTCCCCACCCGTGAGATCCCGAAGAAGTGGCTGAACATCCAGCCCGCGCTGCCCGAGCCCGTCCCGCCGATGCTCGACCCGTCCAACGGCAAGCCGGTGCCCCTGGAGGCCTTCACGCCGCTGTTCCCCATGGGGCTCCTGGAGCAGGAGGTCTCCCAGCAGCGGGAGATCACGATCCCCGACGAGGTGCTGAAGGTCTACTCGATGTTCAGGCCCACGCCCCTCATCCGCGCGAAGTTCCTCGAGGAAGCGCTGGGAACACCCGCCATGATTTTTTTCAAGAACGAGAGCGTGACCCCCACGGGAAGCCACAAGCCGAACACCGCAATACCGCAGGCCTACTACAACAAGCGCGAAGGGGTGAAGAAGCTCGCCACGGAAACGGGCGCCGGCCAATGGGGCAGCGCGCTCGCGTTCGCCGGCGCGCACTTCAACCTCGACATCAACGTGTTCATGGTGCGGGCCTCCTACGAGCAGAAGCCCTACCGCAAGGTGGTGATGCAGAGCTACGGGGCAAAGGTCCATCCCAGCCCGTCGCAGGAAACCCAGATCGGGAAAAAGATGCTGGAGGACAAGCGCAACTACCCCGGCTCGCTAGGCATCGCCATCAGCGAGGCGGTGGAGATCGCCGCCACCTCCGGCGGCACGGTCAAGTATTCCCTGGGGTCGGTGCTGAACCACGTCCTCCTGCACCAGACGGTCATCGGGCAGGAAGCCAAGGCGGTGCTGGAGGATCTCGGTCTTTCCCCCGACATCGTGATCGCCTGTCACGGCGGGGGCAGCAACTTCGGCGGCATCGCGATCCCCTTCATGGAGGACAAGATCTCGGGGAAGAAGAAGATCGAGTTCATCGCCTCCGAGCCTTTGGCATGCCCTTCGCTCAGCAAAGGCATCTACGCCTACGATTTCGGAGACGCGGGAAAGCTGATCCCTCTGGCCAAGATGTACACCCTCGGTCACGGGTTCATCCCTCCGTCCGTGCACGCCGGCGGGCTGCGCTACCACGGTGCGTCGCCCATCGTCTCCGTGCTCAATCATCTCGGTCTCATCCGCGCCGAAGCGCTGCGGCAGAAGGAGACATTCGAGGCGGCGGTGCTCTTTGCCCGCACCGAGGGCATCATCCCTGCGCCTGAGTCAGCGCACGCAATAGCGTCCGCCATCAGGGCCGCGAAGAAGTGCAAGGAAACAGGGGAGAAGAAGGTGATTCTCTTCAATCTCTCAGGTCACGGGCACTTCGACATGTACGCCTACGAACAGTATTTCGCCGGCAAGCTGGAAGACTACGAGTATCCCGAGGAGGCAATCCTGAAGGCGGAAAAGGATCTTCCGAAGGTCGGATAACAGCTCGACGCGGGGCCGCGCGCTCAACCGCCGCGGCCCTCCTCTATCCCTTCAGCTTCGTGCGCGCCTGCTCGAGCCAGCGGTAGACGGTCTCGAAAAGATCCAGGTAGTCCTCGCTCTTCAGCCGGACCTGGATATGGGCCAGCAGCTCGTGCGGGTCCATGGATCGCCCCTGGATGGTGAGCGGATTTTCCTTCTGCACCCGGCGCGCGAATGAGCGGTATTCCTCGATGATCCCCGCCTCGATCCCGTTCTCCTCGAGGGTCTGCAGGAAGATGGCATCCAGGTCTATGAGCCACAGGTAGACGATGGCCATGCCGTGGATGACGCGGAACTCCTTGTCGGTGAAGATGATGAAGGGCAGCTCGTTGTCGACGATGCGCATCTCGCGGAAATCGAACAGGCCGCTGGAAAACACCCCCTGGGAAAGGGTCTGCGCGGAGGGGCCCGGCTCCTTCTTTCCCTGATCGGCATCGATATCGGCGAGCAGGAGCGAGGCGCGCGACTTCACGGCGCGGTACAGCTCCTTCTGGTCCCCGTCCCCCGTGGGAGGATAGGGGAAGCGCTCGAAAATCGCCTCACCTTCGCCCTCGAGCAGCCACGAGATGACGGCGGTGACCGTTTCCAGGGCACGACGGGAATGCATGTCGAAGGGCCGCCCGAAACAGCGCTCGTTCACGAGGGGGATCACGATCTTGTACAGGTTCGCGATGAGGGACGTCTTCTCGAACGGGTCGAAGAACTCCCGCACGCCGTTCCAGATATCCAGGGGCCTGACACCTTCGATGGTCTGCAGGTCGAAATAAAGCCGGTGCGCGAACTGCGGAAGACGCGTCTCCCCGTGCCTGTCTCCCGTCCCTTCACGCATGGCGAATCTCCTGGCCGTACTGCGGCCGTTCTGGTCCTGCGGCATCACGGGTGACAATGTAGCAGGTGCTCTCTCCCCGTATCCAGGCCCCCGGAGTCGCCGGGTCGGCCGCCAGGACGCGGCGGAGAGCCGGTGACTTGTCGGCGCCGGCCACCAGGAAGACGACGCTGCGGGAGGTCCGCAGGAACCGCGGACACAGGGAAAGCCTCCAGCCCTTGCCGGCTCCCGCCTCGACGGCCGCTGCCGTCCCGGGCATGTCGTGCCCAACGGTCACCTGTTCCCCGCCGGGCAGCCACGCGGTGGATCCCGGAAAAAGGGACGCGGTGTGCCCGTCGGCACCGAGCCCGAGGATGAGCAGATCGGGGGCGGAACCGTTCATGCCCCGGGTGATTTCATCGGCGTACTCTCGGGCGCAGTCAACGGGGGTCCCGTTTGCGGCTTTCCAGCCGCGGATGGACTCCTCGGGAGCCCCGATCTTCGACAAAAGCGCGGCGCGCGCCATGCCCTCGTTGGACTGTGGATCATCACGGGGCACCCAGCGCTCGTCCCCGAGATACCAGCTCAGCGCGGAAAGGGGGATGCGCCTCTCGGAGATCCCCGCGGCCAGCAGGGAGTAGGTCAGCCGCGGCGTCTCTCCGCCGGCGAGGATGACGCGCGCGCTTCCGCGGGCGAAGAGCGCCTCGCTGATGGCCGCCAGGAGAAAGCCGCTTGCCAGCTCCGCGAGCGCGCCCGGGTCCTCCGCGACGAGGGTCTGCACCTCCATCATCTCAGCGGCCCTTGCGGGAAGCCTGCGTAAGCACGTCCAGGAAGATCGGGTCGCGCACCAGCGTGTCGACCTCCTCGAGGAGGATCTCGCCGTCCGAGGGGAAGCGGTAGGCGCCTTTCTCCTCACCGCGGGAAAGGCAGCCCCCCTTCGTGCATCCGATGTCGACCTCGGGAAAGCCTTCGATGGTAAAGGTGACGCGGAAGCCTTCCGAGAGGGGGCCTGCCGCCGCGTGATCGACGCTGAGACTCCGCGCCAGGCGCGTCTGCAGCCAGTGGAAGTACAGCGAAGCCTCGTAGGGTGCCCCGCCGTAGAGGCGCACCGCCCGCAGGGAAGAAAGCTGCTCGCGCATGTCAGGGGCATCGAAGGCGCGCGCCGTCTGCTCGCGCAGAACACGGCCGCGTCTCCAGGAGAAGTCGGACAGGGGGATAGCGGAGGCCGTGCTCTCCCGCAGCCGTAGCAGCGCTCGCAGCTCCGCGGCGGCGTCCCCGGCCTCGGAGCGGGAGGTATCCACCAGCAGCTTGTCGATCAGCCCGTCGGCTGAGCGCAACGAGGCCTCCCACGGTGCGTTCTCGATCTCGGGACCGTCGGGCATCCAGGCGAACACCGGCAGGTCCCTGATGAGAAGCGGCGCCCAGGCGCCGGGATCCACGCCCAGCCCGTCATCGCCGGCCTCTATGCGCACTTCCTCGAAGCAGACTCCGCGGTTTCTCTTGTCGGGGAAGCAGCGGCCGCTGACCAACGCCTCGGTGCGCGGGGAGCTCACCCGCGTGACGGTGATGATGCGCGCCGGCCGCTTGCCCAGGAGGAAGGCGAGGGCGCGCTCGGCGGGGTCCATGGCGCCGAGGGCTGACGCGGCGCCGACTGCCGCCGCGCCAGCCGCGCTTGCGGGAGCCGCTGCGTTCTCCTGCCGAAAAACCAGCAGGGTGAAGAGGTTGGTCTTTGTTCCCGCCGAGTAGGGATTGGACTCCTTCTCCCTGATGAGGGCGATCTCCTTCTCTATGGCATGGGGGTCGAGCGTCGTGCTCACAGTCTTCTCCACTTTCTCTCGGGGGAGCCGAGGAGCTGCTGCGCGGCCTCGGGGCCTGCGCTGCCTGCCCGGTAGAAACAGAGACCGGGCTGGCCTGTATTTCCCCACCCGTGGAGGATCTCGGTGATGAATCCCCACGCGGAGTCCACCTCGTCCTTGCGCATGTACAGCGTCGAGTCCCCCAGCATGGCATCCAACAACAGCCGCTCGTAGGCTTCCGGCAGGTCTTCCCCGAAGGCCGAGCCGTAGGAGAAGTCCATGTTCACCGTCCTCATCTCCGATGTGGCACCGGGGATCTTCGTGTTGAAACCCATCGTGATTCCTTCCTGGGGCTGGATGCGGAAGGTGAGCACGTTCGGCGGCGTGGCGGCGGGAGCGCGGTCGGCGAAGAGCAGCAGGGGCGGCCGCTTGAAGTGCAGGGAGATCTCGGTTGTCCGCCGCGAGAGACGCTTCCCCGTGCGAAGGAGAAACGGCACCCCTGCCCATCGCCAGGAATCCAGGGACACGCGCAGGGCGGCAAATGTCTCGGTGAGGGATCCGGCGGGAACCCCCTGCTCCTCGCGGTAGGCGGGGGCCTCCGCCCCATCGACGATGCCCCTCCCGTACTGGCCGCGCACCGTTTCCGTCAGCACACGGGCGCCCCTCAGCGGGGCGAGGGATTTGAGGACCTTCACCTTCTCGTCGTGGATGCTGTCAGGGTCCAGGTCCACGGGGGGCTCCATCGCCACCAGGCAGAGAAGCTGCAGCATGTGGTTCTGCATCATGTCGCGCATCGCGCCGGCGTGCTCGTAGTAGCCGCCCCGGGAGCCCACCCCGATGGTCTCTGCCATCGTGATCTGCACGTGGTCCACGTAGCGGTTGTTCCATATGGGCTCGAAGATGCGGTTGCCGAAACGCATCAGCATGATGTTCTGCACTGTCTCTTTGCCCAGGTAGTGGTCGATCCTGTAGATCTGCGACTCGGGGAAGGTGCGGGCAAAGCTGTCATTGAGCGCTCTCGCGCTCTCGCGATCGTGTCCCAGCGGCTTTTCTACTATAATACGGGAGAATCCCCGGGACTGGTCGGCAAGGCCGGCGGCGCCGATGCGCTCCACGATGGTCTGGTAGGCATCCGGGGGAGTGGCGAGATAGAAGATCCTGTTTGCAGGGGTAGGATAGGAGGAGGCGATCTCCGCGTAGCCCTCCGGGGACTCGAAGGAGCCGCGGATGAAGCCCGCCGTTCCCGCGAACGCATCCTTCACCTCGGGCTCCGCGGCCGGCGCATCCTCCGCGTCGAGCATCTTCCGTACCAGTGCCCGAAATGAAGCGGTATCCCATTCCCTGCGGGCGAACCCGACGATGCGGACCCCTGGTATGCTGCCCTTCAGGAAAAGGGAAAACAGGGCGGGAATGAGCTTCCGATTGGTGAGATCCCCGCTCGCGCCGAAAATGACCAGCGTAAGAGGCTGTGGCTCGCGCGTCAGTCCCAATCCCGCGAGCAGCGGATTATCCTGCATAGGAAAAAATGGTACATAATATGCCCCATGGAGACAAGGCCGGGCATTTCCAACCCGTGGCCCGGGGCGCCCATCCACGTGAAAGAGAGCACCGTCTCCACCATGGAAGATGCGGCCGGACTTGCGCGCACCGGCTGTCCCAGCGGCACGGTGATCGTGGCAGGCTTCCAGTCCGCCGGTCGGGGCAGGGTGCCTGGCCGCAAGTGGATTTCTCCCCCGGGGGAGAGCCTCCTTGCCACCGTCGTTGTCCGCACCGCCGAGCTCGGCTATCCCCTGGCGGAGCTGCCCCTGCGCTCAGGCGTCGCGCTGTGCCGCGGGATCGAGGATGCCAGCGGGATCAGCCCGCAGATCAAGTGGCCCAACGACCTTCTTTGCGCGGGGAAGAAACTGGCGGGCCTTCTCTGCGAGTCCCGCGGGGATGCCGCCCTCATCGGTTTCGGTGTGAACTGCCTGCAGGAGGCATTTCCTCCCGAGCTCCAGCAGACCTCCTGCTCGCTGCGCCAGCTCCACGGGAGCCCCGTGCACCTCTTTCCCCTCCTCTCGGCAATCCTCGAACGGCTGAAAGGCATCGCGGCCGACACGGCGTGGAAAGCGGAGCTTCGCGCTCGGCTCCATGGGCTGGGGAGCACCGTCGTGGTGGATCTCCTGGGATCAGGACGAACGGTGGAAGGAATCATGGCCGATGTGGACGGGCAGGGCCGCCTGGTGCTGCAGCTCCCCGACGGCAGCCGGGAGGCTATCGCCCAGGGCGAGATCAGTCGACGTCGATGATCGTCCACCCGCGGCTGCGGGCGATGCGCCGCAGGCGGATGTCGGGGTTCACCGCAACGGGGGTGCCGACCGCCTCCAGCAGCGGAAGGTCGTAGATGCTGTCCGAGTAGAAGGAGCATTCCTGCGGGGCAACACCCTCGCCGCCAAGGAATGCGAGCACGCGATCCTTCTTTTCCCGGCGGAACATGGGCGTGCCGACGAAGTTGCCCGTGCAGACTCCGTCCATGAACTCCAGCGTTGTTGCCAGTACCCCGCTGACGCCCAGGTGCTCGGCGAGCGGCGCGACGATGAAGTCCAGCGAGGAGGTGGCCAGCATCACCCGCCGGCCCTCGCGCTGCAGCTTCTGCACCAGCGCCACCGCCGCGGGAAAAAGGTCTCCCCGCAGCCGTGAGACGAAGCTCTCCCGGGCAATCTGTTCCAGCCGGGAACGCTGTATCCCGCTTAGGTAGGGGAACCCGTCCGCGTATGTCCGAAGCCGAAACAGCCCCAGCCTGTACATGAACGAGTACCAGGGAATGACGAACATGAGACGCAGCGGGAGGATCCCTCTGCGCATCGCCACCATGACGAACCTGCCGCCGGAAGACCTTCGTGTGAGGGTGTGATCGACGTCGAAGAAATCGATGCCCGGCATCGTCAATCGGCTTCCAGACCAAGGAACAGGGAAAAGCTCTCAAGTGTGCCGCCGAGCGTCTCGGAGGGGATCGGAGTGTAGCTGCCGAAAGGATTGCATTCCAGGAAACGCTTTCCCCGTGCCCTGACGATGCGGAACGAGGCGAGCCCCCACTTCCGTGAATCCCGCGGGGAGAAGCGGATCAGGGCCCACCCGCCGGCAGCGCAGCGGACGCGATAGGAGGCTCCGGGAAGGAGCACCCCGCCGCTGCTTTCCTCCAGGCGCGACACGAAGAAGCTCTCATCAGGGGCCGCCACCTGCACCTCGACCGCCGCGCTTTTCGGCACCTCGCACAGCGTGAAGGCGAACGGGGCGTATTCGTCCACCACGCGCGGGGGCTCGATGCGGGGGTGGCGGACATGCCCGGTGACGGAGAGCAGCGGGGAGTCGTCCTGGAAAGAGTATTCGATGCTGATCGAGCCGCCGGTCCCGCCGTCGAGGGCCAGCTCCTCGCGCAGCCCTGTTCCGTTTTCCCCTTCGAAGGAGAAGGAGCTCTGCGTCTTGTAGAACACCGTCCGGCCGCCAACGACCATCGAGGAGACGGCCGGCCTGCGGGGCAGGAGCACGGTCCCGCGATGAGTGATGCCGCAGAACCGGCCTCCGACGAGGTGAACGTCGAAGGTGTCGCCGCTCAGTGACACCTCGCCCAGCATGTGCGCCACCAGGCGGGCGTTGTGCGGCTTGTCGGCCTGCCGTTCGGCCCGCGGCGCCGCCGGCTTCTTTCCCGGGCCCAGCAGGCGCAGGAGCTCCACGTACTCCTCGGCCTTCTTGCGTTTTTTCCTGGACAGCGGTTCCGCGGCAGCGAGCTTGGCGCGCAGGAGCGCCGCCGGCTCGAAGGACACGTCGAAAGGGGGCTTTCGGAGCGCCGCGGGGCCTTCGGAAGGACCAGCCGGCGCGCACTCCGCGATCAGCGACAGTCCACCTTCGTCCGCGGGAGGGAGAAGCGCCAGGCATTCGTTGATTGCCCGTTCCAGCGGCTCCATGCCCGTGAGGCCCGAGAGGTCGAGGAACAGGATGATCGTCCCTGTCGAGGCATTCAGCCGACGAAGGAAGCGGCCAGGGCCGTCCGCGGGCATTTCGCCAACCGCCAGGCGAGTGTAGGTGAACGATCCCGGCAATGCGGAGGCCGACGGAGGATCCCCCGGGTTCGCCCGTATGCCGACCTGGGTGAATCCATGGGCCTGGTACAGCTTCCATGCCTCGGGCCGGATGAGGTCGGGCATCGGGGCAACCAGTACCGTTGGCTTGATGTCCAGCGCGTCGGTGACGCCGGTTCCCCACGGGTTCTTCAATCCCCAGGCCAGCTCCTTCTCCAGCTCATCGAGATTGAGAAGCGGATGAAAGGCGCCGGCGAACCCCGCCGCGGTAACGGCATCGCCGTTTTCTTCAAGCCGGCCGCGGAGGGCCTTGATGAAGGCCGCGCGTTTTCGCGCCTGCCCATCTGTCGGCAAAGCAGGAAGGTTCCAGTGAAGCCTCTGTCGGCCGAGCTTGCTGAAGAGGTATTCGCACCAGGGGAGTGCATTGTCCCACGAGCCGGCGTCCCATTGGATTCCCAGGCATATCCGCCTGTCGTTCCGCCTCTTCATTCCATCTTTTGTATCAGATAGAGGGTGAAAGTCAAGACGAAACGCGGAATCGGAGGATCTCGAAGGGTTTCGGGCCCTGTTTGAGGTCGAATTCGCAAAATACCCCTTGATGATTATGCACACATTTTGTATCTTAGCGTCAAAAGCAGTAGGCACGCTCAAACCATATACGCGCGTGGACAAATTTAACTCTAGGGGAAGGAAAGGGGAGAAAAATGGCTAAACAACTCCGTTTCGACGAGGATGCTCGGCAGAAACTGCTCCGGGGCGTGGAGAAAATGTCGATGGCGGTCAAGGTGACGCTCGGCCCGAAGGGCAGAAACGTGGTGCTGGACAAGAAGTTCGGCGCACCGACAGTCACCAATGACGGAGTCACCATTGCCAAGGAGATCGAGCTTGAGGACCCGTTCGAGAATATGGGCGCCCAGCTCCTGAAGGAAGTCGCCACAAAGACCAATGACGTGGCAGGCGATGGAACCACCACGGCGACCGTACTTGCCTACTCCATGATCAAGGAAGGCCTGAAGTCGGTGGCCGCGGGCATCAACCCCATGGACATCAAGCGCGGCATCTCCCAGGCGGTGGCAATCGCCGTCGAGGACATCAAGAAGAGCGCGAAGGACATCAAGGAGAAGGACGAGATCTCCCAGGTCGCGGCCATCTCCGCGAACAACGATCACGAGATCGGAAACCTCATTGCCGACGCCATGGAAAAAGTGGGCAAGGACGGCGTCATCACCGTCGAGGAATCCAAGAGCATGGAAACCAACCTCGAGGTGGTGGAAGGCATGCAGTTCGACCGCGGCTTCACCTCCGCGTACTTCGTCACCAACCGCGACACCCAGGTGGCGGTGCTCGAGAACCCGTACATCCTCATCCACGACAAGAAGATCTCCGGCATGAAGGACATGCTTCCCCTGCTGGAAAAGATCGCGCAGGCGGGCAAGCCCATGCTCGTGATCGCCGAAGAGGTGGAGGGCGAAGCCCTGGCCACCCTGGTGGTGAACAACCTCCGCGGCACGCTGACCGCGTGCGCCGTGAAGGCACCCGGCTTCGGTGACCGCAGGAAGGCAATGCTCGAGGACATCGCCATCCTCACCGGCGGCCAGGTGATCGCCGAGGAGCTCGGCCTGAAGCTGGAGAACACCGAGATCTCCATGCTCGGCCGCGCCAAGCAGGTGAAGGTGGACAAGGAAAACACCACCATCATTGAAGGGTCCGGCAAGCAGAAGGACATCAAAGACCGCATCGCGCAGATCAAGGTCCAGATCGACGAGACCACCTCCGACTACGACCGCGAGAAGCTCCAGGAGCGCCTGGCCAAGCTCGCCGGCGGCGTGGCGGTCATCAACGTGGGCGCGGCCACCGAGGTCGAGCTCAAGGAGAAGAAGCACCGCGTGGAAGACGCCCTCTCGGCGACGCGAGCGGCCATCGAGGAAGGCATTGTCCCCGGCGGCGGTGTCACCCTCGTGCAGGCTGCCAAGGCGCTTGAGAAGACCA
>JBEKVA010000129.1:0-10401 GCA_049514475.1 Spirochaetia bacterium | reverse complement strand
CAGAAGCGCCGACTTCAGGCCGGCGGCGGATCCGATCCCCCGCACGGCGAAGCGGTCTGCCTCGTACTCGTGCCGTCGCGACCACAGGGAGAAAAGCGGCTGGAGGAAGAACGTGAACGGGCCGGCGCAGAATGCCACCAGCACCAGGAGCGCGGCGGAGCCCGGCCGCGGGAAGCCGAATGCCGCGTACAGCGGCTGCCACGGCAGGAGAAGACCGAGGATCCAGAACCCCGCCAGGGAAAAGAGAAGGGAGACCGCGATGCCTTTCTTCACGTGGTTGCGCTTCTCGTGGCCGATCTCGTGCGCCAGCACCGCCGCGATCTCCTCCGCGGTGCTCCCGCTCACCAGGGTGTCGAAGATCACGATCCGCTTCGCCTTTCCCAGCCCGGTGAAATAGGCATTGGAGTGCCGCGACCGCCTGCTCCCGTCCACCACGAAGATGCCGCGCGTTTTGAACCCCAGCGTGCGCGCCAGCTCCGTGATCCGCTCCTTCAGGGGCCCGTCGGGGAGCGGGGTGAACTTGTTGAAAAGCGGCGCGATCACCAGCGGGGTCAGCACGTTCATGACCAGCTCGAAAAGGCTCACGGCGGCGAACGCCCACACCCACCACAGCCTGCCCGTGCGGTCCATGAACCAGAAAAGGCCCAGCAGGACGGGCACGCCGATCACCGCGCCGATCCCGAGCCCTTTCAGCGTGTCCATCACGAAAAGACGCGGTGTTGTCTTGTTGAACCCGAAACGCGCCTCTATCGAAAAGGTCGAATACAGTGAGAAGGGGAGCTGCAGGAGCCAGAACAGGAGGGAGACGATGGCGATGAAGAGCACGCCGTGAAGGTAGGGGTGAATCGGCAGCGCGGCGGTGAGCCCCTCGAGGGTGCCGAGGAATCCGGTGAGCACCACTGCCAGCAGCGCGGCGGAGGAGAGCGCCTCGGAGAGCAGGCCGAAACGGCCCCGGCTCAGGGTGTAGGAGACCGACCGCGCGTAAGTGCCGGCATCAACGGTGCCGAGGAACGGCTGCGGCACGGCGGCGGCTTTGCCGCGCACGTGCGCGAGATTCAGCGCATCCAGCACTACGTCAGCGGCCAGGCGCGCAACGAAGAACACGATATAGAGAAGCAAAACCCCTGATGCGCTCACAGTCATCCTTTCACGGATAAGCTAACCGGGAGAGCGGGCGAAGGCAACACGGGCTGTTCGACGCCGCGCCGCGCCGCACCGCACGGGCGCCGGGGCCCGGCCGCGGCCTCTGTGCGCCTGCGCCGTGCCCCTGCCTGCAGCCGCTAGCGGCCTGCCTCTCCCCTGAGCAGCCGGTCCATGAAAAGGCTCACCGTCTCCCGATGAACGGCCACACGCTCATTGAAATCATCATGCAGAGGGGTTTCGACCGTGTACGAGTGCCGCGTGCCGTGCAGGCGGGTGTACTGCTCGAGGGACAGGCGGCCTCCGAGTGCCACCCAGGGAAGCGCGGAGACCGGCATCGAGAGGATGCCGTTCACCGCGGCGTAGATGCCTTCACGGTACGCGTTCTCCCGCGGCTTGCCCATGCGTCCGAGCATCCTCACGTACTCGCTCCCCAGTCCCTGCGCGGCGGGAAGGTACTGGTAGATGAAATAGCCGTACTTCTTAGACTCGTGGAGATCCAGCACCAGATCGTAGGGGCCGTTGCGGTCGATGAAGCTCCTGAGAATCCTGGCCTCCTGCGTCCTGCGGGAGGAGAAGTCCCGATTGACGTCCTCGCCCTCACCGTCATAGCGGTAGCCGTACGTCCAGCCCCAGGGATTGACCACGGGAACGATGTCAAATGCCACCTGGGGGAGAAGCTGCGGATTGCGCGCCATCTCCTCGGAGAGCTGCAGGAGCGCTTCGACGCCCGCCGATTCCGTGCCGTGCACGCCGCTGGCCAGGAACACGCGCAGGCCGTGACGCCCTCCCCGCAGAGAGGGGAAGCGCAGGAGGTGGACGGGGTAGGAAGAGCCGCGATAGCTCACCTCTCCTATCACGGTGCTTTCCATGCGCGGCACCGCCGGCAGCGAGCTGATCCTGCGCTCCACCTGGCGCCAGCTGCGCTCGGGCCAGAAGGTGAAATCGGCGCCCGGCCACGCGGAGGCTTCGTGCTTGGAGACCGCGGCAATTGCAATCGAGATGCCCGCGCTGAGGCCGGCAACTCCCAGCAGTACCGCGGCACAGATAATGACCAGCCGGGGGCGGGGCCTGGCCGCGTGCCGGGCGAGGCCCAGGCCTTTCTGCAGGCGTGCCCGCCAGCCTTCCGGCGGGACGTGAATGCGGCGAAGGTGCATCTTCATGGAGGGAAACAGTATGGCGGTGAGCGTTTCCTCTTTCAAGGGCCGCCGATGCGCATTCAAAAAGCTCTAAAAAAGCTCCCCGGATGAAAAAAAACATTGCAATACCTCGGCACACGCAGTACAGTTCCCGGCAACAGGAGGAGAACATGACACTGACCATCGCTCATCAGGAAAAGTACTCGCGCGGGCAGCTGATTCTGCGGACCCTGTTCGGATGGCTGTACATCGGCATTCCCCATTTCTTCCTTCTCTTTTTCGTCGGTATCTGGTCTGCCATCCTCTCATTCATCACGTTCTGGATCGTGCTTTTCACCGGCAAGTTTCCTGAGAGCATCTTCAATTTCCAGGTTGGCATGACCAACTGGACCCTCAGGATCGAGGCTGTGCTGGGCAACATGGTCGACGGCTATCCCGCGTTCTTTCCCAAGGGCGTCAGTGAGAGCGTGAAGCTCGTTGTTCCCAGGCCCGAAAGGGTGAGCCGGGGGCTGGTCATCCTGCGCCTCCTTTTCGGCTTCATCTACGTGGGCATTCCCCACTACTTCTGCCTCTTTTTCCGTCTCATCGCAACGGGCGTGCTCGGCTTCCTGGCCTGGTTCGCCATTCTCTTCGCCGGCGTCTATCCCGCCCGCTGGCATGCGTTCAACGTCGGGACCTACCGCTGGAGCACGCGCGTCGGTCTGTACCTGGGCTATTTCACCGACGAATATCCGAAGTTCACCGGCAAAGAATACTAGGCCTTCATTTCTCTTGCGGCGCCCGGGGGTCTTGCACGGCCTCCGGGCGCACTTGTATCCTCTCCAGCGTGGAGCACCCGATGAGCACAGAGGACAGGCAGGGCACCATCCGCCTCCCGCAGCCGGAGGAAATTCCCGAGCGGGAGAGGGACGACGCGATGGGCGCGTACCTCATGATGTTCGCCTCGCTGGCCATCGGGCTGCCCATCCCGCTCGTGAATCTCATCGCCTCCGTGATCTATTTCCTGGTCAACCGCAGGACTTCTCCTTTCACGGCATTCCACTCGCTGCAGGCGCTGCTCACCCACATACCCGTGGTATTGTTGAACGCCGGCGCGGTGGGGTGGCTCATCGGCATCCTGGTGAGCCAGGCCGGTTTCCACGCGGCGTTCTTCTGGTACCTGTTCTTCACGGTCCTTGTGAACATCGCCTACATCGCCTGGTCCATCGTCGCCCTCATCCACGCCCACAAGGGACGGTTCTTCTACATGCCGGTGGTCGGCCGCTTCTGCTTCAGCCGCTACTACGGCGCGCGGGCCCGGGCACGCCGCGAGCGGCCGCGCTGGGAGAACAAGCCGCCGGAGGGCATTTGACCAGGGGCGCCCGGCTGGCAAGAGAGCTGGGCATCCTGGGGGCGGTGCTCGTGCTCCTTGCCGGCGCGGCATTCGCCGCGACACGTCTGCTCTTCCCCCGCTCGCTGCGCTCGCCCGACATTGCACGATCCCTCGATGATGCTTTGGGACCGCTGATGGTGGATCAGATCCGCGCCACGCGGAAGGTCATCGACGAGCCGGTCGTTGCGGCGGGCTTTTCCGCCCTCATGGGCCGCCTGCTGCCGGCCATCCCCGGCAGCAGGCTCACCGTCGAGGTCCTCGTCATCGATTCCCCTGACATCAATGCGTTCACCCTGCCGGGCCGCGTCATCTGCGTGGACACGGGTCTCGTGCGGGAGCTGGACTCGGCCCCGGAGATGGCGGCCGTCCTCGGGCACGAGCTGGGCCACGTGGTGAACAGGGACCCGCTCGCGCTGCTCGCGCGCGAGCTGGGCGTCGCGGCCATTGCCGGGGCGGTGAGCGGCGGCCAGGGCGGCGCGCTTCTTTCCAACATGGTGGAGACCATCGTGAACATGCACTACGGCCGCGAGGCGGAAGACCGCGCCGACGTTTTTTCCGTGGACCTGCTGGCCCGGGCCGGCATTCCTCCTGATTCTTTCGCCAAGGCCCTGGCGCGTATCGGCGCGACGGCACAAGGGCATCCCGGCCTGATGAAATACCTCGACCCCCATTCGCCGCTGGATCGGCGGGTGGAGCGGGCAAAGGAGCAGGCGCGCCGCGAGCATGCCGCGGTGCGGGCACTCGGCGTGCAATGGAAAAATATCGTGAAGGCGCTGCCCCGCTCATGACGGACACCGACCGCGGCCCGCTGGAGCTTTTTCACCCGCTGATCGCCGCGTGGTTTCAGGGGGCGTACGGCGCGCCGACGGAGGTGCAGCTGCGCGCGTGGCCTGTGATCGCCGGCGGCGCGCACGTGCTGATCTCCGCGCCGACCGGCACGGGCAAGACGCTGGCGGCATTTCTCTGGGGCATCAACCAGCTGGCCACCGGCGCCCTGGCCCCCGGCAAGGTCCGCATCCTTTATGTCTCTCCGCTGAAAGCGCTCAACAACGACATCCAGAGGAACCTCCTCTCGCCCCTGGAGGGAATATCCGCCGCTTTCCGCGCGGCGGGCCGCGAGCTGCCGCGGATCACGGTGCTCACCAGAAGCGGGGACACCCCGTCATCCGAGCGGCAGAGGATGCTGCGCCACCCGCCGGAAATCCTCATCACGACCCCCGAGAGCCTCAACCTGATCCTCGGCTCACCCCGCGGCCGGCTGATGCTTGACGGGGTGTCGGTTCTCATCATGGACGAGATACACGCGGTGGCAGCGACGAAGAGGGGCACCCACCTGATCACGGCCGTGGACCGCCTGGTGCTCCTCTCGGGGGAGTTCCAGCGGATTGCCCTTTCCGCCACGGTGAAGCCGCTCTCCACGGTGGCCGACCTGGTGGGCGGCTACACGATGCACAGGCCGGCGGGGAGTGCGGGGAGCGCCGCGGCCGTTGAGGGCGCCGCGCGTCCCGAGCCGCAGTACCGCAAGCGCGCCGTGCAGGTGGTCCACTGTCCCGCGACGAAGCGGTACGAGATCAGCATCTCCTTCCCCGCGGCCGCCGCCGTACCCGGCGCGAGTGACGAGCCTGTGTTCGATGCCCTGGCAAAGGAATGCCGCAGAATCATCGCCGGCAACCGTTCGACCCTTTTCTTCGTGAACTCACGCCGCCACGCCGAGAAGCTCGCTCGCTTCATCAACGAGGGACAGCCGGCGCCGCTGGCCTGGGCGCACCACGGGTCGCTCTCGCGGGAGCTGCGCCTGGTGGTGGAGCAGAGGCTGAAGCGCGGCGAGCTTCCCGCGCTCGTTGCCACCAGCTCCCTGGAGCTGGGCATCGACATCGGCGCCCTCGACCAGGTCATCCTCGTGCAGACTCCCTTCAGCGTGGCATCAGCCGTGCAGCGGCTGGGCAGGGCGGGTCACCGTGTGGGGGAGGCGAGCCGCGGGGTCATCTTCCCGCTGCACGGCAAGGACATCGTGGATGCCGCGGTGGTGGCGCGCTGCGTGCGCGAGCAGGACATCAGCGAGGTGGACCCCGTGACCTGCCCGCTGGACGTGCTGGCGCAGGTGATCGTCTCCATGACGTCCGTGGAGACGTGGAATGTGCACGATCTCTACGATGCGATCCGCGCCGGCTATCCCTACCATGCGCTTCCGCGGCGGCAGTTCGACCTGGTGCTGGACATGCTGGCAGGCAAGTACGAGCAGACGCGCCTTCGCGACCTCGCGCCAATGCTCTCCTACGACAGGCTCGACGGGTCGGTGCGCGCCAAGGAGGGAGCGCGCATGCGCCTGGCCATCAGCGGAGGGACAATCCCCGACCGCGGGTACTTCGGGCTGCGCCTCGCTGACTCCAAGGCGCTCATTGGAGAGCTGGACGAGGAGTTCGTCTGGGAGCGCTCCCTCGGGGACACCTTCGTCTTCGGCACGCAGGGCTGGAGGATCCAGAAGATCGACCACCTGAGCGTCGAGGTGGTGCCCGTTCCCGCGCGCATCGGCATGGCGCCGTTCTGGAAGGGGGAGGAGCGAAGCCGTGACTTCCGCCTGTCGGAGAGAATCTCCCGCACGCTTGAGGAATGGAACGGCCAGCTTTCGGAGCCCGGCTTCCCCGCGGCGATGAAAAAGGAGTACGGGCTGGAGCAGGGAGCCGCCGCTGCCATGACAGCGTTCCTGGCGCGGCAGCGGGAGATCAGCGGCACCGACCTGCCGCACCGCCACCACCTGCTGGTTGAGCACACGCGGGATCCCGGTCACGACGGGAAGAACGAGCCTGGCGTCCATCCCATCGTCCTTCACACCCTGTGGGGCGGCAGGGTCAACAGGCCCTTCGCCCTTGCGCTGAGCGCTGCGTGGGAGGAGCGCCACGGGTACCGCCCCGAGATCTACCAGACCGACGATGCGCTCCTGCTTTCCCTTCCCGAGGAGAGCTCGGCGGAAGAGCTCCTTTCCCTGGTGGACCCCGGCAGCATCGAGCGGCTGCTCCGCCGAAGGCTGGAGGGAAGCGGCTTTTTCGGGGCGCGGTTCCGTGAAGGGGCAGGCCGCGCGCTCCTTCTCCCGCGCGCCTCCGCCCGGGGACGCACGCCGCTGTGGCTCACGCGGCAGCGGGCGAAGTCGCTGTACGCGGCGGTTGCGCAGTTCGATGACTTTCCCCTGCTCCTGGAGGCCTGGCGCACGTGCTTGAATGACGAGTTCGACCTGGCACACCTGGGCGCGCTCCTGGATGAGATCAGGAGCGGGGCCATCCGCGTCGGGGAGGTGAGCACCCCCGCGCCTTCTCCTTTCTGCGGCGAGCTTCTCTGGAAGCAGACAAACACGCTGATGTACGCGGATGACGCACCGGCCGCCGCAGGAGGGACCTCGCTGCGCGGCGAGCTGGTGCGCGAGCTTGCCCTCTCCGCCGAGCTGCGGCCGCGCCTGGCACCGGAGACGATGGCCCTGTTCCAGGAGAAGCTGCAGCGCACCGCGGCAGGCTACGCCCCGCGGGACGCGCGCGAGATCCTCGACTGGCTGAAGGAGAGGGTCCTGGTACCGCGCGGGGAGTGGGACGCGCTCCTTTCGGCGGCAGAGCGGGACCACGGTCTTTCCCCGCGGCAGGTCGAGGAAGAGCTGGAAGGGAAGATCGTCGAACGTACGTTCGGCGTCAAAGGCGCCGGCGGGCCCGGTCCCATCTCCTGCGTTCTTGCCGCGGAGAGCCTGCCTCACCTGGAGCGCAGCCTTGCGGCAAAAGAGACCGGCGCCCGGGAATCCACGGAGTACCGTGGCGCCCTCCAGGAGCTGCTCGCGCAATGGCTGCGCTTCTATGGGCCCATCCCCCCCGCGCATGCGGCGTCAGTGTTCGGCCTCGCGCGCGAACGCCTGGATGCGCTGCTGGAGGACCTGGCGGCCCAGGAAGTCGTCGTCCTGGACCGCATGGCGGCAGGCTCGGAGCAGGTGCTGCTCTGCGACCGGGAGAACCTCGAGGCGCTGCTGCGGATTTCCCGCGCGCGTGCCCGGCCCGAAGTGAAGACGCTGCCCGTCGAGATGCTGGCGCCGTTCGTCGCGCGCCGCCAGGGGCTTCTCCCGCAGGGAGAGGGGCCCGAGCACATGAAGGACGTGCTGGAAAAGCTCTTCGGGGTCTCCCTTCCCGCCTCCTCGTGGGAAGAGGAGGTTTTTCCCGCGCGGTTGCGCGGCTACAGGACGCAGTGGCTGGACGCGCTTCTGGACGGCACGCAGCTTCTGTGGCTGGGCTGCGGGAAGGGGAGAATATCCTTCAGCTTCCCCGCGGACGTGGAGCTCTTCGCGGGGGAAGCTGCGACGGCGGGCCGTCCCGGTGATCCTGCGGAGGCGGTGTTTCCCGCGGCCGCGGGCCGCTACTCCTTCTGGGACCTCGCTTCCTCCAGCGGCCTTCCCTCCGCGGAGCTTGCGCGGCGCCTGTGGGACCTTGCGTGGAAAGGCATCGCCACCAACGATTCATTCCCCGCGGTGCGGCGGGGAATCGGCAATGATTTTCGAGCTGAAGAAGCCACGCAGGAGGGTGGGAGAGCGCGGCGCCAGACAGGGGGCGACAAATCCGCCGTAAATCCGCCGAGTACGTCGGCGCGGTACGTCGGCGTCCGCCGCAGCTTCGACCGCTGGAAGATTTCCCGGCCGGCCGCGGGATTCTGGTTCCGTATCCCGCGGGAGACCGCTGAGCGCGACGCGCTGGACGAGGAGGAGATTACCCGGGACCGGGTCCGCCAGGTGCTCCAGCGCTACGGGGTGGTCTTCCGCGAGCTGCTGGAGACCGAGCTTCCTCCGCTGCGCTGGCCGCGGCTCTTTCGGAGCCTGCGGCTCATGGAGTTTTCTGGTGAGGTGGTGACGGGACGCTTTTTCGACGGCATCCGAGGCCTCCAGTTCGCCCTTCCGCCAATAGTGGAGGAGCTCGCCGCCGAACGGGCGGAGGATGACATCTGGTGGGTGAATGCGGCGGATCCGGCGAGCCTCTGCGGCGTGGACGTCGAGCAGTTGAAGGCGGCCCTTCCCTCGCGGCTTCCCGGGACCCACGTGGTTTTCCATGGCAGCGCGGTGGTTCTCGTCTCCCGCCGGCGGGGTCTCGACCTGGAGTTCCGCGTTCCTCCCGATGCCCCCCGCCTGGCGGACTACCTCGGCTTCGTGAAGATGTTCACAAGCCGCGAGTGGCGGCCGATGGGCGCGGTGCGGGTGGAGCGCATCAACGGTGAGCCGGCACTCGCCAGTCCCTACCGCCCCGGCCTGGTGGTCTTCGGCTTCGTGGAAGACTATCGACGCCTCGTCTACCGGGCGAGGATTTAGCTCAGCCGCGGCACTCCCCCGGGGGCGCCGGCACCTCTGGCCGGCTTCGGGCACTTCGCGCCGCACCTCAGCGGCAGCTCCTAGTAGCGGAACTTCATTCCCATCCCGAATCCATGGTCCAGAAAATCGAAGTCAGGTGTGAATGTCACTGTCCCGTTATCGATGTTCTGCCGCGCCCTGCGCGCGGCATCGACGGCGGAGAAGTGGCCGAGGACCGCCTTCACGATGAACCCGCCCGCCAGCACGCCGACGGAGGGAAGGTAGTCCACGAAGCTGTGGCTGCCCCAGGCGGCGGTGATCTGGTTGTAGGGAGAAGTGAAATAGTTCAGCGAGGAGCTGAAGTGGAGGTCTGAAGGAAGGGCGAAGTACGCGCCCACGATCGTGCCTGCCACCACCGCGAGGTCGCCGGCGAGATACAGCGATCCCCCGACAGGGTCACCGGTCATGAACTGGCCGGCGCCGGGGAACATGAACGATGCATTACGCACCTTGCGGACGTAGTGGATCTTCTGAACGGCAATGGAGATACGTCCGGCGATCTGCTCGAGGTCGGCCACGGTGAGCGTTCCAAGCTGCGCGGTGGACATGTCCTGCAGCGCCGCGCTGAGCTCCTGGGTCAGGCCGGACGTGGGAATGGCCTCCGCGGACGCGGCACAGGCGAGAGCACCGAGGAGAAGCAGTGCGAGGGTGATCTTTTTCATGGGTACCTCCACGAGAGGACAAGATAGTGCCCCGCGGGAGTGCCGGCAATACATCAACCCTTGATGACCGCCAAAGGATACTCGAACACTTCCTGGCCGTCGAGGTATATCACGGCCGTGTAGGTGCCCGGCTCGCTGAACACCACGCCGTCGAAGGTGTCGGTCATGACGCTCATCTCCCCGTGACTGGCCGAGAGGGTGCGCGCCGGGGAGACGGCAATCGCGGCGCCCTTGGGATCGAGGATGCGCGTGTACTGCTGGTACTGGCCGTCACCGGAAAACCACACGCTGACGATGGCGAACGAATCCGTGGTGGGAAAGGAGTCGAAGGCGAAATACTCGAAGATGCCGCTGACCGACGCATCACCGGCGTCGTTGACCGACCCCGTCTCGGCGGGCACGGAGAGGGCGAACTCGGGGCTCTCGGGGAACTGGTCCTCCGCGTTGACGAAGAACTCGTACTCCGCCGCCGTGTCCCCGTCAAGCGTCACCTCGACCGCGTAGACGCCCGGCTTCGTGAAGCGCGTGGCGGGAAAATCGTAGGTGCAGTACGTGATGGGGTCCTGACCGAAATCGACGTCCTCGGCAGTCTCGGCGAGTGTTACTTCATTGTCGGCGCTCCAGAAGGAGACGCCGATGGTGTGCTCGCCGCCGCCGCTCCACCGGGTATAGATGCGCAGGTCCTGGATTGCCGGCAGGGTGTCGACCCGCACGGCGTGATGGATG
>JBEKVA010000128.1:0-10516 GCA_049514475.1 Spirochaetia bacterium | reverse complement strand
GGCATCCACGAGTTCGGCGAGGACCTCACGGGGCCCGAGTACGCTGAGCGCTTCATCCGCCAAGCCAGCGGTGCCGGCATCGAGGTGTACCTTGATACCACCGTGATGGAGATCGCGGGGCCCCGGGAATGCCGCCAGGAGCGGCCGTGGGAAGGGGAGCGGCAGGTCACCGCGTATTCCCGCAGCCGCGGCCTTTTGAGCTTCTCCGCCCGCGCCGTCATCCTGGCGATGGGCTGCCGGGAGAGAAACCGGGGCAACATCGCCATTGCAGGAACCCGTCCCGCGGGTGTGTTCACCGCCGGACTTGCCCAGCGCCTCGTGAACATCGAGGGGTGCATCCCCGGCCGCCGCGTGGTGATCATCGGCTCGGGGGATATCGGGCTCATCATGGCGCGCCGGCTCACCCTGGTGGGATGCACGGTCCTGGGCGTCATCGAGATCCAGCCGTATCCCTCGGGACTGGTGCGCAACATCGTTCAGTGTCTCAACGATTTTTCCATCCCGCTGCACCTGGCCCACGTGGTCACGCGTATCGAGGGCAGGGACAGGGTGGAGGGGGTGGAGGTGGCACCGCTGGAGGACGGGCACCCCGATTACCAGAGGGCCTTCAGGCTGGAGTGCGACACGGTGCTCCTCTCGGTGGGTTTGATCCCCGAGAACGAGCTCTCCCGCGCCGCGGGGGTCGCTCTCAACCAGGAAACATCCGGTCCCTGGGTGGATGCCGACCTGATGACGGGCGTTGCCGGCATCTTTGCCTGCGGCAACGTGCTGCACGTTCACGACCTGGTGGATTTCGTCACCGAGGAGGCGCGCCGCTGCGGCCAGCGCGCGGCCGCGTGGCTCGGGGGAGAAGGCAGGCCCGCCATGACGGTGCTGAGGGCGGGGGCGAATGTCCGCTACGTGGTGCCGAATGCGTGCGTCCCGGGCCGTGAGAATGTCCTGTTCCTGCGGCCGCTCGTGGTGAAGAATGACGCCGTGCTGGAGGTGCGGGTGAACGGGCAGACGGTGAAATCCCGGAAGTATGCCCACGTGCAGCCTTCAGAGATGATACGGCTCACCCTGGAGGGGGGCCTTGTCCCCGCCGCGGGCGTCGAAGGACAGGCGGGAACGCAGCCGCCCGCGGTAGAGGTGGCCCTCAGATGAGCGGCGAAGCGCGCGGCCCGGTCGAGCTTGTCTGCATCGCCTGCCCCATTGGCTGTCGGCTGACGGTGACCACGCAGCCTGACGGCGGGGCCCTGGTTGCCGGCAACCGTTGTCCTCGGGGAGAGGTCTATGGCAGGGAAGAACTCTTGTCCCCCCGCAGGGTCGTCACCGCCGTGGTGCCCACCGACTCCTACCAGTTCCCTTTTGCTCCCGTGAGGACTGACACGCCGCTGGCGCGCGGCATGGTCGGGACGCTCCTGCGGCGCCTCTATGCAACGAAGGTCAGCCTCCCGATCCGCCAGGGAGACGTTCTGATCGAAAGTTTCGAGGGGGTCCGGGTGCTCTTTACCCGGTCCCTACCACCTGATGATATTTCCCCCGTAGGTGAGCCCGGCGCCAAACCCGAAGGTGAGAATAAGGTCACCGCGTTTCAGAAGACCCCGTGAGTCCATCTCCGACATCGCAATGGGGATGGAGGCGGCGGAGGTGTTCGCGTACTCCTCGATATTCATGAAAAACTTGTCCATGGGTATTTTCGAGCGCTTGGCCGCCGCCTCGATGATCCTGACGTTCGCCTGGTGAGGAACGATCCAGGCGATGTCCTTGGTGCAGAGGTGGTTCTGCTCCATCAGGCCCATGATTCCCTCGGTGACAACCTTGACGGCAAAGTTATAGACCTGCCTGCCGTCCATGTGCAGATAGTATTCGAGCTGGTCGGTTTTGCCGTCTACCAAAGGAAATCTCGTCCCTCCGGCATTTCTCCCCAGGAGGTCTGCCCCCGAGCCATCAGCCTTCAGGACTGATCGCAGGATGCCCCTCTCCGTCGTACTGTCATCAGCCGAGATGACGGCTGCCCCCGCCCCATCCCCGAAAAGAACGCAGGTATTCCTGTCTTCCGGGTTGACGATCCTGGTCAGGATATCGGCACCGCAGACCAGCACCTTGCGGGCGCTGCCGGACATCACAAAGGCACGGGCGGTTTCCAGGGCATAGATGAATCCCGTGCACCCTGCCACGATATCCATGGCCGCGGCATTCTTTGCGCCAATTTTGTCCTGCACGATGCAGGCAACCGAGGGAAAACCTATGAAATCCGGCGTTGCGGTTGCCACGAGGATGAGGTCGATATCTTCTGCGCGGACGCCTGCCCTTTTCAGCACCTTTTTCGACGCCTGGGCGGCCAGGTCGGATGTGGCAACATCAGGGTCGGCGACATGCCGGTTGCCGATACCCGTATGTGACCTGATCCATTCATCCGAGGTCTCCAGCGAGGCCGGGAAATCGGTGTTCGCCATCCGTTTCTCTGGCACGGCAAAGTCAACCGCTTCGATCACTGCTTGCATGCCTGACATAGTAATCGGATTAAAATACAGGGTCAACTGGCAGAAATCTCGCCCTAATTATCTCTAATTTTGTCATGATTTCCGATGTCTAAGCATTGTAAGCACTTATGACAATACCCCGCCTCAGCCTTGACCAGGATTTACGCTCCGTGCTATTTTTGCCCAATATGAAAACCTGCTTTCTATTCCCGGGCCAGGGAGCACAGTATCCGGGGATGGCGAAAGACCTCTGGGAGGCAAGCCAGTCCGTGAAGGATCTCTTTCAAAAAGCCTCGGAAGCATCGGCTATGGATGTACAAAAGCTCCTTTTCGAGTCTACCGCGGAACAATTGAAGGCAACTGACAAGACTCAGGTGGCAATCACCCTCGCCAGCCTATGCTCTAGCACGGCACTCCGCGAGAAGGGCGTTCGGGTGGAAGGGTGCGCGGGGTTCAGCCTCGGCGAGTACGCCGCACTCTGCGAGGCAGGGGTCATACGATTCGAGGATGTCTTCTCCATCGTCAAGATTCGCGGCGAGCTCATGGAAAAGACTGCGCGCACGCTGGATTCGGGCTCCGGAGCGCCGGGCATGGCGGCCGTCCTGGGCCTCTCCGCCGAGAAGGCGGCCGAAGTCCTCCTTCTCCTGGCAGACAGCGGCGTTCACCTGGCCAACCACAACAGCCCTGCGCAGGTGGTCATCTCCGGGACCGCGGAAGGTCTTGCGAAGGCAGAAACAGCCCTGAAGGCGGCAGGCGCGAAACGCTGCGTCCGCCTGCAGGTCTCCGGGCCATTCCACTCGCCGCTCATGGAGCAGGCGCGCGCGGCCTTCTCAGAGGCCCTCCGCCCGTTCGTTTTTTCTGACCCCCGCATCCCCGTGTATTCCAACGTGACGGGGACTATAATTCGCACGGGCAAAGAGGCGCGCGAGCTGTGCGCGCTGCAGCTTGTGTCCACGGTGCGCTGGGTCACCGTGGAGGAAAGCCTGATGGCGGACGGGTTCGACAGGTTTCTCGAGGCCGGTCCCGGCACCGTCCTCGCGGGGCTGATGCGCGCATGGCGGCCCGAGGTGCGCTGCGCCCCGGCCGGCACCCTGGAGGCAATACAGAAAGCGATGGAGGTCGCCGCATGACGCTCACGGGAAAGAAGGCCATCGTGACGGGAGGCTCGCGCGGAATCGGCAACGCCGTGGTGAGGGGATTCCTCGCGGAGGGGGCCACCGTGTACTGCCTTTCCCGCTCGAAGCCCGAGAACACGGCCGAGCTGGATACGGCGGGGAAAGCGGGCGGCGGGGCATTTTTTTGGCGCGCGGCGGACGTGACGAAGGAAGAGGAGATCACGAAGGCAATCGATGCCATCGTGGCAGAGGCAGGCGCCGTCGACGTGCTGGTCAACAACGCCGGCATCACCCGTGACGGGCTGATCTTCCGCATGCCCACCGCGGACTGGGACGAGGTGCTGAAGGCAAATCTCACCTCCGCCTTCTTCGCCTCCCGCGCCGTGGCGCGGGTCATGATAAAGCAGAGGTCGGGCTCGATCATCAACATCTCCTCGGTGAGCGGCATCATGGGCAACGCGGGGCAGGTGAACTATTCGGCCTCCAAGGCGGGCCTCATCGGGTTTTCGAAGAGCCTTGCCCGGGAGGTGGCCGGCCGCGGGGTGCGGGTGAACGCCATCGCCCCCGGGTTCATAGAGACTGACATGACGAAAGCGCTGGGGGAGAAGGCGCGCGCGTCCCTGATGGCGCAGATTCCCCTGGGACGGGTGGGCACGCCGGCTGACGTGGCGGCCCTCACGGCCTTTCTCGCCTCCGATGCGGCGGCCTATATCACCGGCCAGGTCATCCCCATCGACGGCGGACTTTCAATGTGAGGTATCGGTAATTGCAAGGAGCTAGCATGACACGAAGAATCGTTGTGACGGGACTGGGGACCGTGAATCCCCTGGGCAATAACGTGAAGGATTTCTGGAGGGGCATAAAGGCGGGAGAGAACGGGATTACGCCGCTGGACAGGTTCGATATCAGCGACTTCAGCTCGAAGATCGCCGGACAGGTGAGGAACTTCAACCCTGGCCATGTCCTGGAAACCAAGGAAGCCCGGCGCATGGATCGATTCACGCAGTACGCAATGGTTGCCGCGGCCGAGGCAATGGCCGACGCGGGCCTGGCCCCCGGGCAGACGGAACCCGAGCGTTTCGGATGCATCCTGGGCAATGGCATCGGCGGCATCGAGACCCTCGAGGCGCAGTTCCTCCGCGTGCACGAGAAGGGACCCAAGGGGGTCCACCCGCTCTTCGTGCCGATGATGATCGCCAACGAGGCGCCGGGCAACATCGCCATCAAGTACCAGGCCTTCGGCCCCTGCTCGGTGGTCGTCACCGCCTGCGCCTCCTCAAACGATGCCATCGGGCACGCGTGGAACATCATCCGCGACGACGTTGCCGATGTCATGCTCGCCGGCGGCACCGAGGCGCCCCTGACGCCCCTGGGTCTCGCGGGCTTCTGCCAGCTGCAGGCGGTAAGCACGCGCAACGACGATCCCGCGCACGCCAGCAGGCCTTTTGACAAGGACCGCGACGGGTTTGTCATTGCCGAAGGCTCGGGCATCATCGTGCTGGAGGAGCTGGAGCACGCGAAGAAGCGCGGCGCGCACATCTATGCCGAGCTTGCCGGCTACGGCGCCACCTGTGACGCGAATCATCTCACCGCCCCGCATCCCGAAGGGCGGGGGGCCATCAAGGCGATGTGCCTGGCGCTCTCCACGGCCGGCCTTGCGCTGACCGACATCGATTACATCAACGCACACGGGACCTCGACGGGGATCAACGACCCCATCGAGACCAAGGCCATCAAGAGCGTGTTCGGCGATCATGCGAAGAAGCTGAAGGTGTCATCCTCGAAGTCCATGACCGGGCATCTGCTGGGCGCCGCGGGGGGCGTGGAGGCCATCGTTTCCGTGCTGGCCATCCAGGACCAGTTCTTCCCGCCGACGCGCAATCTCGTCGAGCCTGATCCCGCGTGCGACCTGGACTACGTGCCCAACACCGGCTACGCCGGCCGCGTCAGGACCGCCATGTCCAATGCGCTCGGTTTCGGCGGGCACAACTCGGTGGTGCTGTTCAAGGAGTACACGTAGCGCCCGTGACGCGCCGCCCACCCCCCGCCCTCAGCGGGCCAGCGCCCCCAGGGCCAGCGAGTACAGTTTGTTGCGCATCGAGTCGCTGCGGGAGGCCAGCACTATGGGGGCCCGCGCCCCCATGACGATGCCCGCCTCCTCCGCCTTCGCGAAGAATATCAACGCCTTGTAGAGAATGTTGGCGGCCTCGATGTTCGGCGCCACCAGGATGTCCGCGCGGCCCGCCAGGTCACTCGCTATCCCCTTGTGCCGTGCCGCCTCCACGCTCACCGCGTTGTCCAGTGCCAGCGGGCCCTCGACCCGCGCTCCCTTGATTGCCCCTCTTTCCGCCATCTTGGCAAGACAGGCGGCATCCACCGTGGCGGGCATGTCGGGGTTCACCGTCTCAATGGCGCACAGTATTGCCACGATGGGCTGCGCGATCCCCAGCCGGTGGGCCAGGTCCACGGCGTTCTGCACGATGTCGATCTTCTGCGCGTAGTCGGGTGATATGGTGAGGGCCGCGTCGGTGACGAAATAGAACCGGTCCGACTCCTCGAACTTGAACACCCCCACGTGGGAGAGGGTGCGCCCCGTGGCAAGACCGTTCACCTTGGCGAGCACGGCGCGCAGCAGGTCGGCGCTCTGCAGAAGGCCCTTGACCAGGATGTCCCCGTCACCGCGGGCCACGATCCTCACCGCTTCCGCCGCGATCTCCGCCGGCGTCGCCGCTTCGACGATCTCCCAGCCCCCTAATGAGAGGGAGCGCTCATGCGCCACGGCCTCGATGTCTTTCCGGCAGCCGACCAGCACGGGGCGGGCGAACCCCGCGGCACGGGCTTCCGCCAGCGCCGCAAGGATGCTGGCATCCGCCGCCTGCGCAACCACGAACCGGGCCGGCCCCGCCGCGCGCGCGGCGTCCATGATCTGCTGGAAGCTGTTCATGCACGATAATATACCACGGGGGTAGGCGCGTTCCGCGCGGTGCGCCGCCCGGCTTGTTCCGCGTGGGGGGCTTCTGTATCCTTTCCGCATGACGGGCAGGGAAAGAATATTCGCCGCCATGCGCGGCCAGCCGGTCGACCGGCTGCCCAACATGGCCATCACCATGATGAAGGCGGCCGATGAGATCGGCGTGCCCTACAAGACCTATGCGATGGACGCCGAGGCGCACGCGCGGGGCCAGCTCGTCGTCTGCAGAAAGTACGGCATCGACCACGTGTCGGGCATCTCCGACCCCGCCGTTGAGCCCGCCGACCTCGGCGCAACGGTCATTTATCGCGACGATGCGCCCCCTGCCGTCGACGATGCGGACACGCTTCTCGCCGACCCGGCGCGCCTGGCGCACCTGAAGGTCCCTGACCCCTGGGCGGGCCCGCGCATGCGCAAAAGGATCGACGCGGTTGCGCTCATGAAGAAGGGAGCCGACGGCCAGGCGGTAGAGGGCTGGATCGAGGGGCCTATTGCCGAGGCCTGCGACCTGCGGGGCATGAGCACGATCATGATGGACTTCTTCGACGCGCCCGCATTCGTGCACGACCTCTTTGCATTCGTCTTCGAGATGGAGATGGCCTTTGCCAAGGCGCAGATCGAGGCGGGCGCCGACTACATCGGCGTCGGGGATGCCGCTGCCTCACTGATAGGCCCGGAGCTCTACAAGGAGTTCGTGTGGGAGTACGAGAAGAAATATGTCGGGGAGCTGCACCGCATGGGGGTGCCCGTACGCCTGCACATCTGCGGCAACATCACCCCGCTCCTTCCCCTGCTCTCCGAGGTGCCCGCCGACATCGTCGACCTTGACTCCATGGTGTCCGTGGCGGCCGCGCGGCGGGCGCTGGGCCCCCGGCGCTGTCTTACCGGCAACATCAATCCCGTGTCGGTGCTTCGCGATACGACACCCGAGATCGTGGCGGCGCACCTTGAGGCGTGCTTCACCGAGGCAGGCAGGGACATGTACGCCGTGGCCGCAGGCTGCGAAGTCCCCCGGGACACCCCCGCGGCGAACCTGCAGGCCATGGGGCGCTTTGCCCGCGCCCACGCGCCCGGCGGGAAGGGGTGACGATGAAGCGGGGGAAAAGGCTGGCCGCTTCCGCCCTCTGCGCAGCCCTGACACTGGCCGCCTGCCAGACGGTGCCCGTGAAGATGGCAGGGGGACAGCCGGTTCCCGCGAAAGGCGCCGGGGGTGAGGAGACAACAGTTCCTTCCCTTCATCCGCTTGCCGCCTACTCCAACAGACACGGCGTCGTCTTCCGCTATCCACGCGCCTGGCAGGTGGAGGATGCCACCCTCAACTACGATGACCTGGGCGCCGCCGGGGCGGAGGGCGGGGCCTACCTGCAGATCTACAGCTATGACCGTACCACCGTGGCAGACCCGACCGCCCCGGTCCCCTCGACGGAAGCCAAGATCATGATCAGCCTGATGCGCAACACGGGAAACCTCGATTACCCGGAGCTTCTCGGCGGCCTGGGGGACGACATCATCGACAGGACGCTTCTCACCATCGACGGCAGGAAGGCGTGGAAGGTACACTACAGGATCCTGAACCAGGAAAGCGGCGGCAAGCTCGACATCCTCAGCATCTTTCTCATCGACCAGGGCTATATCGTCAGGTTCATCTGCTACCCCTGGAACTCGCGCTACGAGGCACAGTTCGAGGAGCTCGCCGGGAGTTTCAAAAACCGCGGAAAATAGGAAGCGGTTATCAAGAAGATAATCGTTGTCAAGGATTGTCAACTCGTGCACTATAGCCGAATCCATATGAAGAGCATTCCGGTATTCTGCGGCAAGGATTGCGGCGGCAATGCCTGTCCCCTTCTTCTAGAGGTCGAGGCCGGGCAGGGGCTTCGGGTCCTCGCCAACCCCGCCGGCGAGCACTTCATAAAGGCCTGCCGCCGCGGCTTCGATCTGCTGAAGGAACACTACGCGGCAGACAGGCTCACCCGGCCTTTGATCCGCACCGGGCCGCGCGGCACTGGCTCCTTCCGCACGGCAGGCTGGGACGAGGCCCTCGACGTGGTTGCTGCGCGCCTGGGCGACATCCGCGCCCGACACGGCGTCGACTCCGTGCTCTCCCTGGCCAGCAGCGGATGCACCGGCGCCCTGCACGGAACGCAGAACCTCACGAAGAGATTTCTCAACGTCACGGGCGGCGGCACCGTCTTTTTCAGCAATTACAGCTGGGGCGCGGCGCGCTCTGTCCTGCCGTATCTGCTCGGCTCCCGCTGGACGGAGGCGGGGACCGACGCCGCGACAATGCGCGCATCGAATCTGATCATCCTCTGGGGTTCCAACCTGCTGGATACGCGGCAGGGCTCGGAGATGCCGCGGCGACTGCTGGAGGCGAAGCAGCGCGGGACATCGATCATCGTCGTCGACCCGCGGCGCACCGCCACGGTCCGGCACGCGGGCACGTGGTGGATCCCCTGCCGCCCCGGGACCGACGTTGCCCTCATGCTTGCAGTTCTGCACGTGCTGTTGAGCGACGGCCTGGTCGACCTGGATCGCGTCCACGCGCTTTCCGCTGGGTTCGATTCCCTGGCGCGCGCGGTCCTTGGGCAGGATGGCGGCGCGGCGCGCACCCCCGCGTGGGCGCAGAGCGTCTGCGGGGTGCCTGCCGCGGAGATCCGCAGATTTGCGCGCGCCTGGGCCGCCGCGCGCCCGGCGATGCTCGTCCCCGGCTTTTCCATCCAGAGGGTCTCAGCGGGGGAGGATGCCTATCGGCTGACGGTGGCCTTGCAGCTTGCCACCGGCAACTTCGGGGTTCGGGGAGGCTCGACGGGAGCACTGAACAACAGTCTCCCGGCGCCCCGCGTCGGCACGATGAGCGCCCTGGCGCCTTCCGGCCAGCCGGGCATCCCCGTCCTCCGCTGGCCTGACGCCATTCTCCAGGGGAAAAGCGGAGGCTATCCCACGGATATCCATGCCGCTTACATGGCAGGGGGGAACTTCCTCAACCAGGGCGCTGACGTGAAAAAAGCCATTGCGGCATTCGAGGCCCTGGATTTCGCGGTCTGCCACGAGATGTTTCTCACCCCGACTGCCCGCCACTGCGACGTTGTTCTCCCAACGGCCTCCGCGCTGGAAAAGGAAGACATCGGGCTCCCCTGGCTGGGCAACTACCTCCTGTACAAGCCGGCGGCGCTTCCACCGGTCGGTCTTGCCCGCTCCGACTATGACGTCTTCCGCGATCTTTCCCAGCGCATGGGAGCAGGCAGCGCGTTTTCCGGCGGGCGGAGCGCGGCACAGTGGATCGATGCTTTCCTGGACGCCTCCGAGGTAACCGACCGCGAGGAGTTCAGGCGGACGGGCGTGTATCTCGCCCCTGAGCAGCAACGCGTGGGGCTCGAAGATTTCGCCGCGGATCCCTTGGCTCATCCGCTGAGTACCCCGTCGGGAAAGGTGGAGATCGAGTGCGAGAAATACGCGCAGGAGACCGGTTTTCCGGCGCTTCCCGGCTGGCGGGACGGAAACACTGATGAGCGCTATCCGCTGAGCCTTGTCACCCCGAAGCGTGCCGAGAAGACCCATTCACAGCTCGGCAATCGGAAAAGCCCGCTGGGGCCGGCAGATCATGCGCTTTACATGCATCCGGCCGATGCGGTGCGGCGCGGCATCGCACACGACAGCGAGGCGCGCCTGTTCAACCAGCGCGGGTCGGTCAACGTCAGGGTGGCGATCACCGACGACGTCATGCACGGGGTCGTGTCCCTTCATGAAGGGGTCTGGGTCCAGCTCGATGAGAAAGGCGAGGACAGCTCAGGCTCGGCAAATGTCCTCACCGGCACCGAGGGAACAGGTCCCGAACACGCCAACGTGATGCACGGCGTGCCGGTCGAGGTTGCCCCCGCATGACGGCCCCGGAGAACGGTGAGATGCCCCAGGTGGATACAGCGGTGATTCTCTGCGGGGGGGAAAGCCGCAGGGCAGGCGTCGAC
>JBEKVA010000127.1:0-10535 GCA_049514475.1 Spirochaetia bacterium | reverse complement strand
TCGATGTCCCGCACGCGCCTGCTGGTCATGTACGCCTCCACCTCCGCCGCATCCGACTGCTCGATCGAGCGGCCGCACATCGCCAGGTATGCCTCGAATGCGCGCGCCTCCGCCGCGTAGGTGGCAACCGTGGTGGGCGAAAGACCGCGTTCCGCCGTAAGATACTCGGCGAAATCTGCAGACAGCGGGCGTTGCATCGCAGTGGCCCCGCTAGTCCTTCTGGCCCGCGATCCGCTTCTCGCGCAACACCGTGGGAACGCTCAGGTCGGCCTCCCGCGAGTTCCTGCCCAGCAGGAAGTCCTCCGCGTGCTTGCGTGTCCCCGCCTTGCCCATGGAGGCCCATTCCTCGTAGGGGATAATCTCGGGCTCGGAGCGCTCGGTCTCCGCCTGCGCCGCGGGGTGCAGCTTCTCGGAGGAGAACCCGGTGGCAATCACGGTGACGCGGATGCGGTCGTTCATGGACTCCACGATGGAGGTACCGGCGATGATCAGGGCATCGTCATCGGCGTTGGCCGTGATGATCTTCATCACCTCCTCGTACTCCGAGAGGCAGAAGTCGAACCCACCCGTGACGTTCACGAGGATCCCCTTGGCCCCCTCCACGCGCGCGTCCTCCAGCAGGGGATTGTTGATGGCGTTCGTCGCCGCGTCGGTGGCCCGGTTGTCCCCGGCCCCGATGCCAATGCCCATGAGGGCATCGCCCTTGCCCTTCATGATGGTCCGCACGTCGGCGAAATCGATGTTGATCTCCCCGGGGTCGGTGATCAGGTCGGAGATGCCCTGCACGCCCTGGCGCAGGACCTCGTCCGCCATGAAAAACGCCTCGCGGATGGGCGTGCGCTTCTCGGCGATCTTCAGCAAATGCTGGTTGGGAATGGTGATCAGCGTATCCACCTCCTGGCGCAGCCGCTCGATGCCCTCTTCGGCGAGCTGCATCTTGCGCTTGCCCTCGAAGTCGAAGGGCTTGGTCACCACGGCCACGGTGAGCGCGCCCATCTGGCGCGCCACGTGGGCCACGACCGGCGCGGCGCCGGTGCCTGTCCCCCCGCCCATCCCCGCCGTAATGAAGACCATGTCGGCGCCCTTCAGCATTGTCTGGACGCTCTCCTGGTCTTCCAGGGCCGCCTTCTCCCCGATCTCGGGGATGCCGCCGGCGCCCAGGCCGCCGGTAAGCTTCGTGCCTATGGCGAAGCGCGTCTCCGCGTGGGAGTTGTGCAGCGCCTGCTGGTCGGTGTTGATCGCAACGAACGAGACATTCTTCAGGCCCATGGCGATCATGCGGTTGACGGCATTGCTCCCGCCGCCGCCCACGCCGACAACCTTGATGACCGTCGGGCTGATGCCCTTGCTATCGAAAAGCTCGATGTTCATGTCCCCCTCCCGTAGACATGGATGTCGAGGTGCGCCCTCCGCCCATCCCTGGGCTTGGGCGCACCTGCATGAAGCGATCCCACCCGCGCCAGTTTCGCGGGCGGCCGCACCTTGATTCCTTAGAAGAAGTCCTTGAACCAGGTCCGCATTCTTTCCCAGACCCCCGTGAAGGTGCTCTCGCTGGAGCTCGTGTCGAAGCCCTCGCTCCCCTGCTGGGAGGCGCCGAACATCACCAAGCCGACGCCCGTTGAGTACATCGGGTCGTGGTACTCCTCCACCAGGCCGCCGAGCTTCACCGGGTAGCCCACGCGCGCCGGCAGCCCGAAGATCTCAGATGCCAGCTCTCCGGCGCCCGCCAAAAGAGAGCCCCCGCCGGTGAGCACGACCCCGCCGCCCAGCAGGTGCAGGTAGCCCTTCTTCTCGATCTGCTCCTTTACCATGCCGAGGATCTCCGCCATGCGCGGCTGGATGATCTCCGCCATGGTGCGCCTGCCGATCTTGCGCGGCGGCCTGCCGCCCACGCCCGGGATCACCACCTCGTCGTCCTCCAGGACAGCCGGCACGTAGCAGCAGCCGTGCTCCTTCTTGACCTTCTCCGCCACTTCCAGCGGCGTCTTCAGCATGATGGAAATGTCGCTGGTCACCTGCTCCCCGCCAATGGAGAGCACCTCGGTGTGGTACGGCGCGCCTTCCAGGTGGACAAGGACGTCGGTGGTTCCGCCGCCCAGGTCGATGAGGAGCACGCCCAGCTCACGCTCATCGGCGGTGAGCACCGCCTTCGAGGAGGCAAGGGGCTCCAGCACGATGTCGTTGACTTTGAAGCCGGCGCGGTTCACGCACTTCACGATGTTCTGCGCCGAGGTGACGGCGCCCGTGATGATGTGCGCCTCCGCTTCCAGCCGCACCCCGACCATGCCGACGGGGTTCTTGATGCCGCCCTGCTGGTCGACGATGAACTCCTGCGGGATGACGTGCAGGACCTCGCGGTCCATCGGGATGACGATGGCCTTTGCCGCGTCGATCACCCGGTCGACGTCCTCCTTGGTGATCTCCCTGTCCTTGCCGGTGACCGCCACCACCCCGCGGGAGTTGATGCCCTCGATGTGCCCGCCGGCCACGCCGGTGTACACTCCGTGCACCTCGCGCCCCGACATGAGCTCCGCGGACTCGACCGCGTTCTGGATGGACTTCACGGTCGCCTCGATGTTGATGACCACCCCGCGGCGAAGCCCGCGCGATGGGGTCGTCCCGACACCGATGATCTCCAGCTGGCCCGTTTCACTGATCTCGCCGATGATGGCGCAGACCTTCGTCGTGCCGATATCCAGTCCGACGATCAATTCCTCGGAAAGCGCCACCGTCTCATCCTCCCCGTGTGCGGTACACGACGTCACCGCTTCTGAAATCGAGCTCCTGAATATCCTTTATTATCCCTCGCTTCGACAAGAGGTCCACGACCATCGTGGTGTATTTCAAAAGGCTCTCGTCGATGGTGCCCCGCGTGCGCACCGGCACCGGGGAGGAGGTGAGATACAGCAGCATGTCGAAGCTCCCCGCAGATTCCCCGTCGTCCCCGCCGCCGCGCTGCACGATGCGGATCTCCGAGATCAGGGCAAACAGGGAGGGGTTCTTTTCCCGCAGCGCCCGCAGGTCGGCGAACAGGGAGGCGTACGCGCGGGGAAGCTGCTCTCCCAGCGCGCTCTGGCCCACGGTGAGACCCGAGATCACCGGCAGGTCGATCTCCGCGCTGCTCGCGCCGACCCTGAAGATGATGCCGTCACCGTCGACAAGCACGGGGAGGCTGCGTCCGTTGGCCTCTGCCAGCACCAGCGCCGCGGCCTGCCGGCCCCACACCGTCAGGCGCAGGGTGTCGGGGAAGATGCGTTCCACCGAGGCGGCGCGGACCATCGGGGCCGCCTCCAGCCTGCCGCGGATTGCCGTGACATTCACCGAGTACCAGTGCTCGGTGCCCTGGATGCCCGAGAGCGCGAGGACCTGATCCTCGGAGAGCCGCACGTCGCTGTTCACGATGACGTGGCGGATGGTCATCAGGGGGATGGCGAGGAAGCGCGCGGCGAGGACCAGCGCGCAGGCTGCCACCAGGAGGATGAGCAGGACGCGGACCCAGCGGCCGAAGCTCTTCTGCTCCCGCGCCTCAGACCCGTCCCGGCCACGCGCCGTCTCCGTTCCCTGGAAGGCGCGTGCGAATACGTTAGACATGGGCGGCACCTCTCGAAAGGTTCAGCAATATTCCGCACATGACCAGTGTCACGAACAGCGACGAGCCGCCGGCGGAAAAGAAGGGGAGCGTGACCCCCGTGGTGGGCACCAGGCCGACGGCGACCGCCATGTTCAGGAACGCCTGCAGGCAGATGGCGGTGGTCATGCCGAAGGCGACATAGGAGGAGAAACGGTCCTCGGTGCGGAAGGCGATCTGGTAGCCGCGCCAGGCCAGGAGCACGAAGAGGGCCAGCACGAAGAGTGACCCCAGGAGCCCCGTTTCCTCGCCGATGATGGCGTAGATGAAGTCGGAATGCGACATGGGCAGCGGCCCCAGCTTTGCGGCGCTCCGTCCCAGCCCGCGGCCGAAAAGCCCGCCGCTCGCCAGGGCAGCCTTGGCGTTGACGATCTGGTAGCCGGTGCCCGAACGATACGAGGAGAGATCGAGGAAAGCAAGCAGCCGCTGCACCCTATGCTCGCGGGTGAACAGCAGGAGAAAACCCAGAGGCACCGTGATGAGGGTCACCAGCAGGAAGTGCAGTATCCGCACCCGGGCAATGAAGAGCATCGCCAGGCCGATCACCAGGATGAAAATCGCGGTGGAATAATCGTTCTGCACGAGTATGAGGGCGGAGAAGACAAAGATCACAATGAACGGGGGAATCAGCGCGTTGAGGCTCATCTTTGCGCCGCGATATTCGCCACGGTACTCACCACGGTACTCCGTGGATTTGTCCGTGGATTTGTCCGTTGATTTGTCGGCGGGTTTGTCAGTGGATATGTCCCCGGATTTCCCATCATCGGTGCGTCGCGCGAAATACGAGGCGAGGTACAGCACGAGGGTGACCTTCACCAGCTCCGACGGTTGAAAGGAGAACCCGAAGGCGCTGATCCAGCGCCGGGAGCCCAGCACGCTGGTCCCCAGGCCCGGCAGGAATGGCAGCAGCACAGCAGCCAGCGTGGCCAGCAGAAGCAGCGGCAGGGCGCGGCGGAAGATCTCCAGCGGGGTGAGGGAGACCACGAAGGCGGCCGCCCCGCCGATGGCGGCCCAGATAAGCTGCCGCTTCACCAGGTAGAACGGGTCGTTCCACGCGTGCGCGGAGAAAGCGTAGGAGGCGGAAAAGAGCAGCGCTACCCCCACCCCGAGGGTGACCAGGAGGAGCATCAGGAGAATCATGTCGCTGCGCGGCTTTCCCACCTGTTCCATCACCGCTCCCGCTACTGAATCTTCAGGGTCGATAACCCCAGGATGGCGAAAAGCCCCCCCAGAATCCACATCCGCGTCACCACCTTGCTCTCGGGCCACCCGCTGAGCTCGAAGTGGTGGTGCAGCGGCGCCATCTTGAACACCCGCCTGCCCGTCAGCTTGAAGGAGAGAACCTGGATGATCACCGAGAGGGTTTCCAGGACGAACACCCCGCCCAGGATGAGGATGAGGATTTCCTTCTTCAAGATCAGGGCGGAGACGCCGAGCACCCCGCCCAGGGCCAGGCTGCCGGTGTCACCCATCCACACGTCGGCCGGGTGGGCGTTGAACCAGAGGAAGCCCACCGAGGCGCCCACGACTGCCAGGGAGAAAACGGCGAGCTCCGCCCCGCCCTTGATGAAGGGGATCTGCAGGTAGTCGGCATAGTCGGCGCGTCCCGTGAGGTAGGAGAGCACCCCGAATGCCAGCGCCACCATGATAACCAGCCCTATGGCCAGCCCGTCCAGCCCGTCGGTGATGTTCACCGCGTTGGAATAGCCGACCATGAGAATGACGGCAAAGGGGATGTAGACCCACCCGAGGTCGATCACCGCCCTCTTGAGAAAGGGGAAGTACAGGAGCGTCGTGGTGTCCGTGCGCTGGACGTAGAGCACCGTGACGATGATGGCGGAGATCAGGATCTGGCCGCCGAACTTCACCCCGGCGCTGATCCCTCTCTTGCGCTGGGACATCTTCAGGAAGTCGTCGGCAAAGCCGATGGCGCCGAAGCCCAGGGCGGCGAACAGCAGAAGCCACGTGTAGATGCTTGAAGGGTCCTGCCAGAGGACCAGGGAAACGCCCACGGAGAGGATGATGAGCACCCCGCCCATGGTGGGCGTGCCGGCCTTGGCCTTGTGCGTGGAGGGGGTATCCTCGCGCGCCGTCCAGCCCGTCTTGATGGCGCGCAGCCGCGCGATGACCCATGGGCCGAAGAGGAAGGAGATCAGGAGGGCCGTTATTGCAGCGTATGCCGCGCGGAAGGTGATGTATTGGAAGATGTTGAAGAAGGAGATGTAGGCCTTCAATGGAAAGAGATACTTCAGCACTTATGCGCCCCCTTCCCCGGTCTTCCCATACCCTACCCTCGTGACACGCGGAAGAAGCCTCTCCAGCTCCAGGCTGCGCGAGCCTTTCAGCAGCACGAGGTCCCCCGGCTTCACGAAGGACTCGATCTGGCTGCCCAGCGCCTCGCGGTCCGTGAGCCATGCACAGGGGATGCCCCGCGGCGCCGGCTGCAGCGCATCCCAGGCGTCCCGCATCTCCTCACCGTAGAGAAACAGCGCCTGGCAGGAGCTGGAGCGCAGCCGCTCCCCCAGCTCCCTGTGAGCGGCAGCGGTCTCTTCGCCCAGCTCGCGCATGCTCCCCAGCACCGCGATCTTCCTTCCCTCCCACGGGAGCGCCTCCACGAAGGAAAGAGCGCTCTCCATGGAGTCAGGGTTGGCGTTGTAGCAGTCCACGAGGACCGTCACCGGCCCGCTGATGATCTGGGACCGCCCGAACAGCGGAGCGACTGCCTCCAGGCCGTCGCGGATCTCCGCGTTCGGGACGCCCAGCTCGCGCGCCACGGTCAGAGCACCGAGTGCGTTGGCGAGGTTGTACGGCCCGAAGAGCGGGAAGCGGATCCGGGACCCCTCCCAGTGGATGATCGTTCCACCCAGTCCCTGGCTCTCGCTCCCCCGGTAGCCCGGGGTGCTCTTCGGACCGTAGAAAACCGCTTTCCCGTTGACGCCCGCCATGAGGAAATCGCGGTAGGGCGTGTCCTCGGGCAGGACGGCGGTCTGGCGGCCGTCGAAATACATGAATATCTTTTTCTTCTCTCCCGCGATCGCCTCGCGGGACCCCAGCAGCCCGATGTGCGCCGTTCCAATGTTGGTGAGAAGCGCGATGTCGGGACGGACGATGTCGGCCAGCACCTGCATCTCACCGACGTGGTTCATGCCCATCTCCAGCACGGCGTAGCGATGCGCGGCCTCCACGGAGAAACATGCTATCGGCAGCCCGATCTCGGAGTTCAGGTTTCCCGCGTTCATGGCCGTGGGCGCCGCGCGGGTGAGGATGGCCCCGATGATTTCCTTCGTGGTTGTCTTGCCGTTGGAACCGGTGACGCCGATGCGCGTCACCGAGGGCAGCCGCCGCATGTGGAAGCGGGCCATCTCCTGGAGAGCGCGCAGCGTGTCGGGGACCGAGATCACGCCGACCCCGCCGGCCGCAATGCCCGCAATCTCCGCGGAACGGCGGCCCGCCTGGGCCTCGGAGACGATCATCACGGCAGCCCCCGCGGCTGCCGCCTGCCCCAGGAACTCGTGCCCGTCGGTGCGTTCCCCCGGCAGGGCGACGAAGAGGCTGCCCGGCTGCACGGCGCGCGAATCCACCGCCACGCGGGAGGCCCCCTCCGAGATGCGGGCGGGAAACAGGATCCGCCCACCGGTGGCAGCGGCCATGTCGGAGAAGGTGATGACGAACCCCTCGGTGCCGGTTGCCATCACTGCCCTGTCCCCCCGCGTTTCGGAGTCTCCACCTGCACGCGCGTCAGGGAACGGGGATCCACGGGCATCAGCCCGAGTCCCGCCGCCTTCTGCTCCACGCGCTCCGCCGAGCTCTCGTAGGCGATCTGGGCAATGACGTCGCGGTTGGCGTCCAGAGTCGCTGCCTGCTGCTTTTCAAGCGCCGCCACCTGGTCGGCAAGCTCGTTGTAGCGGTACCCCTGCCATGCGTTGAGAAACAGAAGCCCCGGGACCGCGAGGCATATCGCCGCGACGATGATCTTCTTCACGTCGTCCTCCTGCCGGACGCCTGGGCGCGCCCCGCGCCCGGCGCCTGGGGAAGCGGCTTTTCCGCCACCCTCAGCTTGGCGCTGCGGCTGGCGGGATTGCGCGCCACTTCCTCCTCGGAGGCTGTCAGCGGCTTGCCGGTGACCAGGCGAAGCTCCGCGATGCCCCCACATTGACAGATCGGCGATTCCGGAGGGCACGTACACTCCCTGCTTTTCTCCCGGAAGCAGGTCTTCACGATCCTGTCCTCCAGGGAGTGGAAGGTGATCACCCCGATCCTGCCGCCCGGCTTCAGGATACTGATCGCGTCCTCGAGCCCCTGTTGCAGCTGCTCGAGCTCCCGGTTGACGGCGATCCTGAGGGCCTGGAAGGTACGGGTGGCAGGGTGGATCCTCCTGTGGCGGTACTGGTCAGGGACCGCAGATGCGATCAGAGTGGCCAGCTTTGCGGCGCTGGTGATAGGGGCTTTCTCGCGCTCACGGACGATGCGCGTGACGATTTTTCTTGCAAAACGTTCTTCGCCGAACGTGAAGAGGATGTCGGTCAGATCGTCAGGCTCGCTGGTGTTCACGATATCGGCCGCGGTCACCGCCAGGTCTTTCCCCAGGCGCATGTCGAGGGCCTCGTCCCTGTCGAAAGAGAAACCGCGGCCGCTAGCCTCGTAGTGGTAGCGCGAGATGCCGAGGTCCATGAGGATGAGGTCGGGGGCCTGCTCGATGTACTCTTGCAGAAAGGCGCCAAACCAGGCGTTGATCAGCCTGATGCGCCCGGCATACGGGGCAAGCCGCTCGCGCGCAACGGCGAGGATGCTCTCGTCGGCATCGACGCCGATCAGCGAGAGCAGCGGGTACCTGCCCAGGAAGGCCTCGGCGTGACCGCCTTCACCGAGGGTGGCATCGATCATCAGGGCGGAGGCCGGCGCCGGGGGGACCAGCTTGGAAAGGACTTCAGGCAGGAGGACCGACTGGTGCACGATCACAGGATAATCCTCCCCCCCAGCTCCTCGGCGGCTTCCCGGAACTTGGCCTCATTTTCCGTAAGATACGCCTGGTAGGCGGACTCGGACCATATCTCCATGTACTTTTTCAGGCCCAGGATGATGCACTCCTTCTGCAAACCGGCGTATTCCCGCAGTGTCGGGGGGATAACGATCCTTCCCGCCTTGTCGATTTCCATCTCCTGCGCAGGGGCGATCATGCGCCGCTGGATGAGACGCGCCTTTTCCTGGAAAAGGGATGTCGAGCCGATCAGGTTCTCAGAAAATGTCTTCCATTCCTCGGGCGGAAACAGCCAGACGCAGTTTTCAACGCCGCGAGTCAAAATAACAACGTTTCCCGCCACTTCAGTCCTCATTCGGGCTGGGATGAGCAGCCTCCCTTTGTCATCCAATGAGCAGCGGAATTCACCTGTAATCATGGCCTTCTTCGCCACATTTTTCTATTATCTCCCACTTTCTCCCACCTTCATGACGTGATAATACCTCGGAAAACAGTGTTGTCAACCGGGATCAGTGCCGATAATGACGAAAACATGGAAATAATTATCGGAACTATGTAACTTCTGTATAGTAAATGTCAAAATTGACACTCAGGGGCGAGCCGGGCTATCCTGAGCGCCGGAGAAATACAGAGTGTCCCTTTACCGCGTGCATTTTAAGTGGAGAGAAAAGGAGGTCGAGCTCATGGCGAAGAGCCTCGATCTCACCCATCCGTACTTTGTCTCGATCAAGAACCTCGTGTTTCCGACGGAGCAGAAACTGGTGATCAACCCTTCGGAGGAGGAAATCCGCAAGACCTTCGGCAGGGCCGATCACCTGATGATCCCGTTCCAGACGGTCATGCTCATCGAAGAGCTGCCGGAAAACGCCGAAGGCAAGGTCATGCCATTTTCGCTGGTCGACCAGTCCGAGTGAAGCCTCACGGTACTGTTGATAGTCACGGGGAACAGGGTTAGAATAGTGCAACGTGGTGCGAACGAGTACTATTGTCTACCCCGAGGGAGACAGCAGGGAAATTGAGCACGAGCTTGCCGTCAACCAGCTCGTGGACCTGAATGGCAATCCACTGCCCCTCCCCATACGAAATGCACGGATGATCGTGTACCGGGTCTGGAAGATCTCCACGCGCGCGGAGCGTCACAGCGAAGAGGTGTTCTTTCACCTGGAGCTGGTGACCAGGCCGGAACTGGAAAGCGCGCGCTTCACGGGGGGTAACTGATGTTCGATGTGAAACAGGTCTCGAAGGAAGAGGTCATCCTCGCGGTGACGGGTGCCCTGTCTGGCGAGACGGCCGCCGGGTTCCACCACATCATGGAGGAGCTCGCCTCAGGCAAGAGCTCGAAGATCACCCTCGACCTCTCGAAGACCCCGACGATCAATTCCTCGGTCCTCGGCAAGATCCTGCTCTTTCGCAAGAAGCTGGCCGAGCAGGAGCGTACCCTGCAGATTCGTGGCTGCAGCGAAGGCCTCTTCAAAACGTTTCAGATGATAAAATTCGATACCCTGATCTCGATCAAGCAGTAAATCGGCGCCCGATTGCTCAATTGATGGGCGAAACGTTAAAGTTTCGCCGCTAATTTAAGCACAACGTCTCCGAAACCAAGCTTCTTTGCCAAGATATCCATCGGCTTCTTGATAAACCCTGGGGCAGTCCCGGCTGCGAGCCCACCCCAAGTAACGGTTTGCCGCACGTCGAACCCTGTCTCACGAATTATGCGCTCAAGGGTCTTCTTGGAGAACAGCGTAAGGTGATCCGCGATTGCCGAGCGCCATTGCTGCCGGAACAGCCGTGCCTGGAATCCGTCGATATTCGGGGTCGTGATCACCGCATATCCCCCCGGTAGAAGCACCCTTCGGACCTCGCGCAGGAAGGCGCGCGGATCGGGAACGTGCTCGATGAGGTGGGAAAAATGGACCACGGAAAATGATT
>JBEKVA010000126.1:0-10576 GCA_049514475.1 Spirochaetia bacterium | reverse complement strand
GATCCTCTCGGGGTGTTTTTCCCTGTAGCACGCCAGGGCCTTGGCCAGGATCTCCGTCGCTTCGACGATCTTCGGGGATTCCAGGACGTAGGCGATGCGCACCTCGTCCCGTCCGCGGGCGGGGGTCGAATAGAATCCCGCGCCCGGGGTCAGCATCACTGTCTTTCCGTTCAACGAGAAATCGGCAAGGAGGAAGCGGCAGAAATCCTCCGCGTCGCTCACCGGCAGCCGAGCCATGAGGTAGAACGCGCCCTCGGGGACGTGGAAGGTGACGCCGGGGATCTTGCGCAGCCCCGCCATCAGAGTGTCCCGCCGCAGGTGGTATTCCTCGCGGATCGGCGTGAAGTAGGAGGGGTCCATGCGGTAGGCGGCATCCGCGGCAAGCTGTCCCACCGTGGGCGGGCACAGGCGCGCCTGCGCGAACTTGTCCACCAGCCCCATGACGCCCTGGTTGTAGGTCACGATGCACCCCACGCGCGCCCCGCAGGCGGAGAATCGTTTGGAGATGGAGTCAACCAGGATTGCGTGCTGCTCGAAGCCGGGAAGGTCGAGGATCGAGGTGAACTTCACGTGATCGTCGTAGATAAACTCGCGGTAGACCTCGTCGGAGATGAGGTACAGGCCGAAGCGCTCGCACAGCTCGCGCATGGTATCCATCTCCTGGCGATCGTAGACGACCCCGGTGGGATTCTCGGGTGAGATGTACAGGATGGCTTTTGTGCGCGGGGTGATGTACTGCGCGATCTGGTCGCGGGACGGCAGGGCGTACCCGTTCTCGAAAGAAGCGGGGATGGGCACGACCTTTGCCGAGATCATGGCGGCGAAGGCGATGTAGTTCGCGTAGAACGGCTCGCGGACGAGGATCTCATCCCCCGGGTCGCAGACGGCGGAGAGCGCGAAGAAGATCGCCTCGCTCCCGCCGACGGTGACCGCGATGTTGTCCGGGGAGACGGCGTGGCCGTAGCGCCCATGGTAGGCGGCGATGGACTCGCGCAGCGGAAGGATGCCCAGCGACGGGCTGTAGGCGAGCACCTCGGCGTCGAAGTTCCTGTACGCATCGATCACGGGCTGCGGGGTGCGGATGTCCGGCTGACCGATGTTCAGGTGGTGGATGGCAATCCCGCGGCGCTTGGCATCATCGGCCAGCGGCGTGAGCTTCCGTATGGGTGAGAAGGGGACTTCGCCACCTCTCCGTGACAGCGTGAGACGTCTCTGCTCCATGATCGTATTTCTCCCGGACCTATACTTCCCTCACATCATCGACAGACTTGACAAGAGGCGTAAGCACCGCCACCAGCTTCTCCCGGGACACACCGTCAACCTTGAGGGTGCAGTGCCCGCTCTCCGGGTCGTCCCCGAGGAACGTCCCCAGCGCGATGATGTTTCCTCCCGCCTGGGCAACAGCCCCGGCAATGCTTGCAAGCCGCCCCTTGGAGTTTTCCATGGTGAGCCCCACGCGGATGCCTTTCTGCCGGGCGCCGAAGAGCTCGATGAAAATCCGAAACAGGTCGCTTTCCGTGATCATTCCCACGAGGGTCCTGCCCCTGAGAATCGGCAGGCCGCCGATGCTCCTGTCCGCCATGATGCGGGCGGCCTCTTCCAGCGGGACATCCTCGCTGATGAAGATCACCTCCCGCGACATCACCTTTTCGACCTTGAGCTTGGCAAGGAGGGAGGTCATCTCGTAGACGCTGAGCGTGGTGGCCACCGACGGTGATGCATAGAGGAGGTCCTTCTCGGCTACGATGCCCACCAGCTTCTCTTCCTTGTCGAGCACCGGCAGGTGGTGTATTTTCTCGCGCTTCATCAGCGCCTGCGCCTCCGTGACAGGGGTGTCGGGGCGGACGAAAATGGGGTTGCGGGTCATTCGCTCCTTTACCAGCACGGTGTCCTCCTCGTTTTTTCTACGATAATAGAGGTCTTTCCGGCCTTGGTCAACAATGACAGGGTATGCACGGAGAACGGGCGGAGTCAAACCATGCGCCGGGCGGCTACGGGCGCGGGTTGAAGTTGCGCCGGCGATTGGCCTTGCCCAGCAGCATGGCAATCCGTGCCGTTGCGGGGATGCGCTCCAGGACTATTTTCAGGGAGGCGGTGACGGGAACGGCCAGAAGAACGCCGGCGGCGCCCCACATCCAGCCCCAGAAGAAGAGGGAAAGAAAGATCACGAAGAAGGAAAGGTCCAGGCGCTCTCCCAGGAACCGGGGCTCAAGGAAATTGGAGATCCCGCTGTGCAGGACGCTCAGGCTGAGGATGACGGCGAGCGGCATGATGAAGCCGGGGTACTGGATGATGGTGATCAGGGACGGCAGTACGATGGCCGTGATGGGCCCCAGGGTGGGGATGAAGTTCAGGAGGATCGTGAGGAATCCCCAGGTGACGGCAAACTCCACGCGGAAGGCGAGGAGGATCAGGGCGGTGCCGACGCCGATGACCAGGCTTGCCAGCGCCTTGATCCCGAGGAATGCCCGCATGTGACGGTCGATGTGCTTCAGCATGATGGGGACCATGCTGTGGCGGCGCGGGAAGACGGTGAGGATCATGCGGACGAGCCTGTATTTGCCAACCAGGAGGATGATGGCGAAGAAGAAGATCAGCGTGAACTCGGAAATGATCCTCAGGCTCGACCTGACCACGCCCATCAGGATGGGCCTCATGGGGATCTTGCGCAGCTCCTCGAAGGGATCAAAGACGAATGTGATCCCCAGGGAGTTCTGCAGCTGGCTCATGATGCCCTGCGCGCGGGTGAGGATGGCTTCCTGGAACCGGGGGAAGGCATGGGCGAAATGCGGCAGGTCGAAGAAGATGAGCACGCCCAGGCCCGCAAAGATGGCCGCGAAGAACACGATGGCGATGAGCGCCGAGAGCCACAGCGGTAGCCGCCGCCGATGGAGGAACACCACCAGCGGGTCGATGAGATACACCAGCAGGAGCGTGAGGAGGAGCGCGATGACCACCGGCGCGGCCAGCTTCAGTACGGCGCCCGTCAGGAAGATGACGATGATGATGAGGAGGCGGTTGGTCGTGCTGAGGGGGCTCTGCTCCTGCATCGCCATCAATCCATCAGAACGCGACCCTGCTGTCAAGTGAGGGGCGCGGCGCAGAAATCCGCGGAGTTCGGGAGTACCCGTTCGGCCCGAAGGCCGTACCGCGTCGCAGAAATCCGCGAAGTACCGCGGCGCGGGCGCCGGCGCAGTGTCGCTCCGAGGCGTGAAACAGGTTATACTGGGCTGATGCGGAAGCGCAAGACGGCCGTCGTGGCGGTGGGGGGAAACTCCCTGATCAGGGACGCGCAACACCTGACGGTTGAGGACCAGGAAGAGGCCCTGCGCGACACGGCGCGGCACCTGGCTGACATGATCGAGGCGGGGTGGGACCTCGCCATCGGACACGGCAACGGCCCGCAGGTCGGCTTCATCCTGCGCCGCTCGGAGATTGCGCACAAGGCGGAAGGGATGCACGAGGTGCCCCTCGACGTGTGCGGCGCCGACACCCAGGGAGCCATCGGCTACGAGATGCAGCAGGCGCTGCAGAACCAGCTCTTTCACCGCCACATCAAGCAGCACGTGGCGACCATCATCACCCAGGTCCTCGTGGACAGCCGCGACCCCGCCTTTGCGCACCCCAGCAAGCCCATTGGCGGGTTCATGGACGCCGCGGAGGCGGAGCGTCGCCGGCAGATGGGCTGGTCGGTGGTGGAGGACGCGGGTCGCGGCTGGCGGCGGGTGGTCCCTTCGCCCCTGCCGGTGGAGATCGTGGAGCTGGATTCCGTGAAGGCGGTGCTGAATGACGGGATCGTGGTGATCACCGTCGGCGGCGGGGGCATCCCCGTGGTGGACATAGGGCAGGGCGAGTACCGCGGGATCCCCGCGGTGATCGACAAGGATTACGCCAGCAGCCTGCTGGCGCGCACAATCAAGGCTGACCTGTTCCTGATTGCCACGGCCGTGGAAAAGGTCGCCGTCAGCTTCGGCACGCCGGCGCAGAGGTGGATCGACCGCATGACCCTCGACGAGGCGAAGCGCTGGCTGGCTGAAGGGACCCATTTCGCGGGCGGCTCCATGGCGCCCAAGATCCAGGCGGTGGTGTGGTACCTGGAGGCCGGCGGAAAGCAGGCGCTGATCACAAACCCCCAGAGCATCGGCCGGGCGCTGCGGGGGGAGACCGGGACCTGGATTGTCCCATGACGGGAAAGACGGAGGGCTGACCATGGCAGGGAGGGAGCTGACGCGGGAGCTGTTCGACGCCCGGCGCCGCAAGGAGCACCTGGCTTTCCTCGTGGTGAAGTTCCTGCGCGCCTCCGTGTCCTTCATGACGATCAACGCCGACTTCCACGACCCGAAGACCAACGCCTGCCTGGCCGGGTGCGGACTGTTCGAAAGGGTGCACGAGCTTGCGGAAAGCCTTGTCTTCGACCTGAAGGAAAAGGCCCATATCCTCTTCCGCGCCGATGCACGGGCAGCCACTGACGCGCGGGCGGCCGCAAAGGCCGCCGCGGCCAGGGGCACCGCCGGCGCCGGCAAAGCCCGCCCCCGCGACCCGCGGCAGCTTCTCGCCGGGATGAAGAACGGGATCGAGACCCGGGCGGTGGACTCCTACATCGGCACCGGCTATCACCTGCTCCTCATATTGCAGGAGGCCCTGTACCAGATCGATCGCTACACCCCCGAGCTGGAACGGGAGAAGAGCGAGATCGGCGGCGTGCTGGAGCTTGCCCGTTCAACGGGCGCCCCCCTGCGGCCCGATGACCAGGCGGAGCTGGAACGGCTGCACGCGCTGGATGAGATCAGCGTCCGCCTGGCCGCCGAATCCCGGGAGCTTGCCACGCGCATGATGGAGCGCTGCGAGGCCCTTTTCGCCGGGACCGCCGTGGTGATCAGGCATCTCATGGTGAGCGCGAATGAAAACGAGATTCTCATCTTGAACCTGCTGGAGAACCAGGAGTTGCTGGAGAAAGTCTACGGGGTAGGGGCCGCCGAAAGCATTTTCAGCGAGCTGTGCCGCGGCAAGGGGTTCTCTGGAAAGACGGGCGTGGAGCGGGCGCTGAACTATGCCCGCGCGAAATGCGGCAACGTCACTGCCCTTGCCGGCTTTCCTCCTTCCCGCCCGCCGCACGCGGGAGCGTGAGCCTCTTGATCAGCAGGGTGGCATAGCTGCCGCGCGGCAGGAAGAAGCGCAGGGTGGCTTTGCTCTTTCCCGGGTACAGCTCATCCGGTTCCGCCGGTGTGGCGGAGAGGTCCTCGGGGATCACGATGGCCGCGCGGGGCACCCCGCCGACCCGTATGCGGCTCATCTGGCGGACACGCAGGTCTGAGAGCTTGATGCCTTCCTCCTGCAGTATCCCCGCAAGTATCCCCCCGATGCGCTCATCCGCCGTCTCCGTGTCATAGCCGGGCACCGGGAGCACCGTCTCTCGAATGCGCTGGCCAACCTCGGAGGGCAGGGTTTCGAAATACTCGAAGGCGCCGAATGCGTACTTCACGGCGCGCAGCGCAAACTCATGCTCCGCGGCCAGCTCCCGAAGCCAGCGGGCCAGGAGCTCGTTGAAAAGGAATGACTGGTAGGCGTTCAGTACGAACAGCAGGAATCGCCTGTCGATCTTCTCCAGGGCCTGGTGGAAGGCCCGGTGGTTCTGCGCGAGATAGGCGAGGACCCGCCCGTACTCTCCGAACCCCATGCCCGCGCACGCTGCCCAGTGCCCCCAGTTTTCGATCACGCACTTTTTCATCTTGCGCGTCTTCTGGTCATCGTGCTTGGACGGGGTGAAGTACAGCCGCAGTGCCTTCTCCCTGCGGCCCAGGAACATTTCCTTGCCCATGAACCCCGCCCCGTGGCGCGCGGAGCCGAAGCGCTGCTCGTCGAAGTAGTTCGGGAATCCCTCACTCGCCGCAACGGGCGTGTTGCGCTCTATGAGCCGCGCCTCGGCGGCGGTGAGGTCCCGCAGCGTGATGGTGAACCTGTTGCCCCGTATGGCGCGGGCGGAGACGGGGCCCTCCGACCACCCCGCGAAGGAGAGGGAGAAATTGGCTTCCTCCAGGCGCTCGGGGGGCGAACGCAGGCCGCGCACGGAGATCATCTGCTCCGTGCTCCCGTAGCGGTCCTTCATGCCGCCGATGCCGATGTCGGCGGTCCCCACCCCCAGCCGGCGGGCAAGCAGGTCGATCAGATCGAACGTGTCCCAGGAGCTCTTGGAGAGCCGATAGACCGCGTACCCAGAGCGGTGCCGGGAAAGCGTGAGCTGCGACTCCTCCTGGACGACGAAATCCTGCGGGGCTGCCTTTACCTTCACGGCCTGAAATCCGCCGCGCTACGCGCGTCGACGCTCAAATCCGCCGCGCTACGCGCGTCGACGCTCAATCGACGAACGCTTTCTTCAGGAATGCGAGGCTCATCTTCAGGGATTCGAAGGGGTCACCCTCCTCCCAGTCCGCATCCTGCTCAACAACGTACCAGCGGCAGCCGGCGCGCCGCGCGGCCGGGATGATCCGCTCCCAGTCCAGATTCCCCTGCCCGAGCTCCTCGAAGATCGCCCGGCCGCGCGGGTCCACGCCGTAGTCCTTGAGGTGCACCAGGGACGAGCGCCCCTTCAGCCGGCCCAGCCAGGACACCGGGTCTCCGCCGCCTGCCTGTACCCAGTAAGTGTCCAGCTCGATCTGCACGACCTCCGGGTCGGTCTCCGCTACGATGATATCCATGACCGTCCTGCCGTTCAGGCGGTGGAACTCCAGGTTGTGATTATGGTAGGAAAAGCTCACCCCCTCCTTCTTCATGAGCTTGCCGGTGCGGGTGAGCGCCTTGCAGAGACGCCGAACGCCCTCCAGTGTGGCGAAATCCTGGTCCCGGGGCCACGGGTAGGCGGTGATGTCGCACCCGAGGGTATTCAGCCGCTCGATCACCGCCCCGGGATCCGTCATGAGCTCTTCGGAATCCTCGTGCGTCGCGCAGCAGATCAGTCCTTCCCCGTCCAGCACGCGGGCGAGCTCGTGGGGGGGGAGGGGGCCGAGGCTCGGGAGCTCGACCGCCTTGTATCCTATCGACCTTACGTTTTTCAGGGTTTCGGTCAGGTCGTGTGCATCGTTGCAGTAGTCGCGTACGGAGTAGAGCTGGGCAGCGATTCTTTCCTTTTTCATGACGGGGAGCCTACCATGGGCTCTACCCGCCTTCAAGCATTGCGACGCATCGCCGAACACCGCAATCAAAGTGAGTTTTTCATTGCTTCTGGCATCGCTGCAGTGTTAAACTATAGAGGAGAGGCGTTGAAGGGCCGCGTAGGTATCGCGGGCCCTCCTCTTCCAACAAGGAGCATACAATGGAGTTCCTCGAAAACATGCCAGAGGAGATACTCTCATGGCAGCTGAAAGGGTCCGGACTGGAGAACATTGGCACCAAGGGGAGGCCTGACACGGTGCCGTTCCCCCGCTATTCCGAGGATGACCTGATTGCCCGTATCGACACGGTTGGTCTTTGCTTCTCGGACATCAAGCTGATCTCCGCGGGAGGAACGCACCCGAGGATCGAAGGCCGAAACCTCGCCAAGAACCCGACGGTTCCCGGCCACGAGGTTGCGATGACGATTGTCGGCGTCGGGGAAAACCGCAAAGCCGCCTTCAAGCTGGGCAGCCGCTTCATCATCCAGGCCGACATCTTCTACAAGGGCAAGGGTGTTGCTTTCGGGTACGCGATTCCCGGCGGGCTCTCACAATACGTGGTCATCGGCAAGGAAGTACTCGACGGCGATGAGGGCTGCTACCTGCTGCCGGTAAAGGATTCCACGGGGTTCGCCGAGGCTGCCCTGGTGGAGCCGTGGACGTGCGTCATCGCTTCCTACCAGATCCGCGCGCGTACGGCGGTGAAGGAAGGCGGGTGGCTCCATTTCGCCGGCTTTTCTGGGGGCCAGGTGCCCCTCGACCTGTCGGGGCTGGTGACGGGGAAGATTGCCCGCATTACCCACGCGGGCCTCAACGCCGAAAACCTCCGGACCGTGGAAGAGCTCGCGCGCACGAGCGGGGTGACCGCGGCCGCGGCGGGGAGCTTCGCCGAGGGACAGCCGGGACCGACTGACGTGGTCATTGCCGGGACGCCGGATCGCGATTCATTCGCGCACCTTGCACATGCCATCGAGCCCGACGGTGTCCTGGGCGTGCACACCGCGCAGCCCGAGGTGGAGCTGCCCGTCGACGTTGGAAAGGTGCACTACCGCAAGCTTGAGCTCGTCGGGTCCACCGACGGGAAGGTGGCGGCCAGCTACCGCTCCAACACGCGGGAGACCATTCTAAAGAAAGGCCGCGCGTGGTTCGTGGGCGGGGCGGGGCCCATGGGCCAGATGCACGTCATCAAGGCCGTCATGGACGAGAACGGTCCCTCGGAGATCCTCGTCACGGATCTCTCCGATGAGCGGCTGGCTTCGCTGAAGCACCTGGTGACCCTCCTGTGCAAGGACCGCCATTGCGAGGTCCCCATTGCCTTCGAAAACCCGAAGGACCTTCCCGCCGACGAGCTGGATACGTTCCTGACCGGCAAGTACCCGGGGGGATTCGACGATGTAGTCGTCCTGGTGCCCGTGACCGCCATCATCAGCCAGGCGTCCCATTACCTTGCGCCCGGCGGCGTGCTGAACATCTTTGCCGGCGTGAAGGTCGGCACGATCACCGACCTGCCCTTCGGCGCCATCGTGAAGAACCGCATGCGCGTCATCGGCTCCTCGGGCTCGCCGCTGGCGGCAATGCGCGACACCCTCAGCCTCACCGAGTCGGGCCGTCTCTCCACCTCCTATTCGCTGGCGGCAATAGGGGACATGGGCTCCGCGGCAAAAGGCCTGAAGGCACTGATGGACAACTCCTACACGGGGAAGGTCGTCATCTTCCCCTTTGCCCACGGCATGGGGCTGAAGTCGATCAGGGAAATCGCCAAGGAGCTGCCCGAGATTGCGCCGCTGCTCCTGGACGGTCAGTACTGGACACGCGCGGCTGAGGCCGCTTTCCTGAAGAGCAAGTACTTCACATAGATTCCCGCGGAGTTCCGCGGGAATCGAGCAGGGAGAAAAGCGCGAGGAGGTGCACTATGGCGAACGTCAGAGGTATGAGCACAATTGCTCCGCGGAACAGGCTCGCGGGGAGCATGCCGAAAATCGGCATCAGGCCGGCCATCGACGGCAGGAGGCGCGGGGTGCGCGAGTCCCTCGAGACCCAGACCATGGCCATGGCGAAATCGGTGGCAGAGCTTCTGTCCCGCAGCCTCCGTCACGCCAACGGGCTGCCCGTGGAATGCGTCATAGCCGACACCTGCATTGGCGGGGTGGCGGAAGCGGCGCGGGCGGCCGAGAAGTTTCAGCGCGAAGGGGTCGGGGTGTCCATCACCGTCACCCCCTGCTGGTGCTACGGGGCCGAGACCATGGACATGGATCCCTTCACGCCGAAGGCCGTGTGGGGCTTCAACGGCGCCGAACGCCCTGGGGCGGTCTATCTTGCCGCGGTGCTCGCGGCGCATGCGCAGAAAGGACTTCCGGCTTTCGGCATCTACGGGAGGGACGTGCAGGACTCGGGGACCGCGCAGATACCCGATGACGTGCGGGAGAAACTCCTGCAGTTCAGCCGCGCCGCTCTTGCCGCGGCCAGCATGAGGGGACGGTCCTATCTCGCCATGGGCGCCGTATCCATGGGCATTGCCGGGTCCATCGTGGACCCGCGCTTCCTGGAAAGCTGGCTGGGCATGCGCTACGAGAATGCTGACATGTCGGAGTTCGCGCGGCGCATCGATGAGAACATCTTCGACCCCGCGGAGCTGGCCCGCGCGCTCCCCTGGGTGAAGGAGAACTGCTCCGAGGCTCCGGACGGCAACCCTGCCGCCGTGCAGCGCTCCCGGGCGCAGAAGGATGCCGACTGGCAGTTCGTGGTCAAGATGGCCCTCATCGCGCGCGATCTCATGGTGGGAAACCCGAAGCTTGCCGAGCTTGGGTTCGGAGAAGAGGCGCTGGGGCACAACGCCATAGCGTCAGGTTTCCAGGGGCAGCGGCAATGGACCGACCACTTCCCCAACGGGGATTTCATGGAGACCTTCCTTAATACCTCGTTCGACTGGAACGGGATCAGGGAGCCGTACGTCTGCGCCACGGAGAACGATCACCTGAACGGCATCAGCATGCTCTTCGGCCACCTGCTGACCGGCACCGCGCAGATCTTCTCCGACGTGCGCACCTACTGGAGCCCCGATGCCGTGAAGAGGGTCACCGGCAGGAAGCTTCCAGGATCCGCGGAGGACGGGTTCATCCACCTCATCAACTCGGGATCCACGACCATGGACGGCACGGGCCGCCAGAGCCGTGACGGAAAGCCGGTGATGAAGCCCTACTGGGAGATCACGCCGGAGGAAGTCGCCGCATGTCTCGATGCCACGCACTTCTGCACCTCGGACCTCGGGTATTTCCGGGGGGGCGGATACTCCAGTGAGTTCGAGACGAGGGGCGGGATGCCGGTCACCATGTGCCGCCTGAATATTGTGGCAGGGCTGGGCCCCGTGCTCCAGGTCGCCGAAGGCGAGACCGTGGATCTCCCCGCGGAGATCGCAAAGCCCCTGGAGC
>JBEKVA010000125.1:0-10644 GCA_049514475.1 Spirochaetia bacterium | reverse complement strand
CCACCCGGTCCGCTATGCCGACCTCGCGGCCCGTAACGTGATCCCTGCCGAGGTTGCCGCCATGATGCCTCCGGCGGCTTCTTACGCGAAGGCTGTCTTCCCGACCATCCAGGCGCAGACGGCGGCCAAGCAGTTCATTGCAGATAACTGGGACTCGATCGTCAACGTCGCGGTGCAGAAGAAATGACTCTCGGTGAGCACTGCAGCACGTGAAGCAGACAGGGGCGCGCCTCGGGCGCGCCCCGCTTCCTCGGCCGGGCTCAGGAGGTGGCTCGGCCTTCTTCCGTTCCTCCTGTTCGCCGTTGCCTTCATGCTGCTGCCGGCGGGGGCCATATTCATCGGCAGCTTCCAGGATGCGCACGGGGCATTCACGCTTGCGAACGTCATCCACCTCTTTCGCCCCGCGATCCTCGGCTCCTACCTTCTCACCATCGAGGTGAGCCTCGTGAGCGCACTGGGGGGCGCGCTCCTGGGGTTCCTGCTCGCCTACGCCATCACCCTGGGCGGGCTGCCGAGGGGCGTACGGACTTTCCTTGTGACATTCTCCGGGGTGGCCTCCAATTTCGCCGGCGTGCCGCTGGCCTTTGCATTCATCGCCACCCTGGGCAGGGTCGGCATGGTGACGGTGCTCGTGAAGCTGGTTTTTGGAATCAGCCTCTACGATGCCGGCTTCAACCTCTACAGCTTCTGGGGGCTGAGCCTCACTTACCTGTACTTCCAGCTTCCCCTGATGATCCTCATCATCACCCCCGCCCTTGACGGCATGCGCAGGGAGTGGCGCGAGGCCTGCGAGAACCTCGGGGCATCCCGCTTCCATTACTGGCGCTACGTGGCGCTGCCCATCCTTGCACCCTCTCTTCTTTCCTCCGTCATCCTCCTGTTCGGCAACTCCTTCGGCGCCTATGCCACCGCCTACGCCCTGACGGGAGGGTTCATCAACCTGGTTCCCATCCAGATCGGCGCGCAGATCCGCGGCGATGTCCTGCACGATCCCAATCTCGGCTATGCCCTGGCGCTGGGCATGGTGGTCATCATGACGGCGAGCATCCTGGGCTACACGGCCCTGCAGAAGCGCGCCTCAAGGTTCACAAAGAGCGACTCATGAAGACTGCGCGCGCGAGGCTCTCCTGGCTCTGGCTGATCCTCGGGTGCCTCTACTTCTTCATCCCCCTGCTGGCCACGTTTCTTTTTTCCCTCCGCGGGAAAAAGGGCGTCCTGAGCTTCGTCGCCTGGTCTCATGTGTTCAAGGATCCGCAGTTCCTGCAGACATTCACCTTCTCCTTCGAGATGGCGCTCCTTACGATTGCCGTCGGGCTTGCCCTGATCATTCCGACCGTGCTCTGGGTGCACCTGCGCCTGCCGCGGGCACGCGTGCTCATAGAGACGTTCGCTCTCCTGCCGTTCGTCATACCGCCCATCGTGCTGGTCTTCGGCCTGATCAGGATGTACAGCCGCCCCCCCCTCAGCCTTGTCACCAGTCCCGCCCTGCTCGTTGCCGGCTACGTGGTGATTTCCTTCCCCTACATCTTCCGCGCCGTGGACACGGGCCTGCGCGCCATTTCACTGAAAGAGCTCACCGAAGCGGCGCAGAGCCTCGGGGCGGGCTGGGGGCGCACCCTGTTTCGCGTGGTGCTGCCGAATATCCGTGCCGCGCTGCTCAGCGCCGCGTTTCTAACATTTTCGATCGTCGTAGGAGAGCTCACCCTGGCGGTCATGCTCGCATGGCCCGCCTTCGGGCCTTACATGGCCCTGGTGGGCAGGGACCTCGCCTATGAGCCGGCGGCGCTCGCCATCCTGAGCTTCCTGCTCACCTGGGGCAGCCTCGCCCTGATGCAGCTTGCCAGCAGGGGCATTGGCGCGCAGGGCTCCGCCTCGGGAGGCGTGCATTGAGCCGTCCATCGAAAGAGGAGGACCGACCGTGTCACAGGTCAGGCTGATCGGCATTTCCAAGCACTTCGGAAAGCATGCGGCCGTGGACTCGTTCAGCCTCGACATCGCGGAGGGCGAGTTCGTCTCCTTCCTGGGCGGCTCGGGGTGTGGGAAGACCACGACGCTGCGCATGATTGCCGGCTTCGAGACGCCCACGGCGGGGCATATCACCATCGACGGCGCCGATGTCGTGGATGTTCCCCCCAACCGGCGTGGCGTGGGCATGGTCTTCCAGAACTATGCCCTCTTTCCGAACATGACGGCGCGGCAGAACATCGGTTTCGGGTTGAAGGTGGAAGGGCGGCACCCGCAGGAGATCGAGCGGAGGGTCGCCGAGCTGCTCGAGCTCATCCACATGGGCGAGTTCGGTGCCCACTTCCCCCACCAGATGTCGGGGGGCCAGCAGCAGCGCGTGGCCCTGGCGCGGGCGCTTGCCGTTCAGCCGCGCGTGCTCCTCCTCGACGAGCCGCTCTCCGCGCTGGATGCGAAGATCCGTGTCCGCCTGCGCGCGGAAATCCGCGCCATCCAGCGCACGCTGGGCATAACAACCGTCTACGTCACCCACGACCAGGAGGAGGCCCTCTCCATCTCCGACCGCATCGTGGTCATGCGCGAGGGCAGGATCGAGCAGGTGGGAACACCTTTCGAGATCTACAACCAGCCGTCCACCGCGTTCGTCGCCTCCTTCATCGGGTCCCTGAACGTCCTGCGCGGGACCGCGGTGGACCCCGCCAGCGGAAAGGTGGTGGTGGACGGGCAGCAGATCACCGCGGCGGGCCCTCTGGCTGCTTCCGCGGGCGGCGCCGTGCGCCTGTCCCTGCGGCCGGAGACGATCGTGCTGAACAACGGCCGGCCAGAGATGAACCACCTGACGGGGACCCTGTCGAACGTCGTTTTTCTCGGCTCCATCGTGCGCCTCCTGGTGAAAACGGGAGAGAACGAGCTGTTCCTGGACACCTTCAACAATCCTCACCTCGCCCTGCCGTCTCTCGGGGCGGAAGTGACGATCGGGTTCCCGCGCGAGGCGTGCAGGCTCCTGGGGCAGAGGGAAAAATAATTGCCAGCCCGTGCAGTTAACCGGAACTTAACCGTTTCTCCCGAGCTTTTCCTCATGAGCACGACACACACCACGCGGCGCCCGCGCCGCGAAGGCTTTCCGCGGCGTGCGCTCTTCCTATTCGTGTTTGTTGCCGCCGCCGCGGCATTCTCGACGCACGTATACGCGCAGGATGCCCTTGCGCAGCTTCGCTCCCGGGTGAACCACATCGTGGTCATCTACCAGGAGAACTGGAGCTTCGACGCATTGTACGGATTGTTCCCAGGGGCGAATGGCATCGCAAACGCATCTCCCGTTTCCCTGGGCCAGGTGGGCAAGGATGGCACGCCGCTCCGCGCAGCCCCCCTGCCCCTGAACGGGAAGGACCCCGATCCGAGCTTTGGCGCGATGGCCGCCACGGTTCCCCTGAAGCCGTTCGACCTCAGCCGCTTCATCGGCCCCGAGGTGAAGACCGGCGACATCGTGCACCGCTTTTTTACGCAGCAGCTTCAGATCGACGGCGGGAAGATGGACAAGTTCATCGCCTGGAGCGACAACGGCGGGCTGGTGATGAGTTACTTCAACGCCACGAACCTGCCCGAGGGAAAGCTCGCCCGGGAGTTCACCTTGTGCGACAATTTCTTCCAGGCCGCGTTCGGCGGGTCGTTTCTCAACCACATGTGGCTGATTGCCGCCGCGAGCCCCGTCTTCCCCAACGCCCCTGCCGCGATGATCGCCACCCCGCCGGATGCGGCAGGTCTGACGGTCGCCGATAAGGTGGTGACCCCCGACGGCTACGTGGTGAATACCGCGTACTCCGTCAATCATCCCATCCCGCCGCTGGTGACGGACAGCGCGACCCTCGTGCCCAACCAGACGCTTCCCACCATCGGGGACCGGCTCTCGGAGAAGGCCATCTCCTGGGCGTGGTATTCCGGCGGCTGGGATGATGCCCTGGCGGGAAGGCCCGATCCGTTGTTCCAGTATCACCACCAGCCTTTCATGTTCTTTGCCGCGTACGCCGACGGGACCGAGGCGAAGAAGGCTCACCTGAAGGACGAGAAGGATTTCCTGGCCGCCCTCGCCGATGGGTCGCTGCCCGCCCTTTCCTTCGTGAAGCCCCTGGGCCCCGACAACGAGCACCCCGGGTACGCCGCGCTCCTGCGCGGACAGCGGCACGTGGCAGACCTGGTGCAGCGCATCCGCTCCAGCGCCGCCTGGAAGGACACGATCATCATCGTGACCTACGACGAGAACGGCGGGCGCTGGGACCACGTTGCCCCGCCGGTGGTCGACCGCTGGGGGCCGGGCACGCGCGTGCCGACCATCGTCATCTCGCCCTTCGCCAGGAATGGATTCATCGATCACACGCAGTACGACACGACGTCAATCCTGAAGCTCATCGAGCAGCGATACGACCTGCGGCCGCTGGGCGCGCGGGACGCGGCGGCAGGGAGCCTGCTTGCGGCGCTGAGCTTCTGAAAGCCGGCCGCCCGTCAGCGCGCAGGCAGTGGGGGCGCCCCTACGGGAGCGCCCCCCCGGGCGTGCCCTCCCGCCGGGCCGCGCTCCGCGCTCACCGGCAAGCTCCCCCTCCAGGGACAGCGGCGCAGCCGAGGTAATCCTGACCCGGGCGAACGTGCCTATCAGCGACTCCTCCTGGCTGGGGAAGCGAACGGTGATCCAGAAGTCCCTTCCCGACCGCTGGCCGATTTCCCCCACGCCGCGCAGCGGATCGAGAGGTTTCTCACGATGCTCGAGCGGAAGGAGAAACTGCACCCGTAGGCGGGGCTGCTTTACAGCTCTTCGATCGTGCTGCCGGGCTGAGCGGCTGATTCCTTGCTTTTTTCCAGGTGATCGACGTATCGCTTGATCGCATCGTCGTTGAGAAAGCCAAGCCCGAGGGCGATTTCCCCGAATATCCGCTCGTCCCCCGCTTGCTGGAGCTGCAGTACTTTTTCCACCTGGCCCGTGGTCATTGCCCCGATCTTGACGAGGAACTCTCCAATCCTGCTCTGCATGAGTGCACCTCACGTTAGACATTAGACCTTTTATAGAAATTTTCAATACTTAATAGAATCGATTTTTCCTATCAATATTTGCACCGACAGTCTTTTTTGCGTATGCTCGTGACAAGGGGGCGCCCAGAGTGCCGGGAAACGGTGTGGGGAGTCCTGCAAAAGTCGTATCACGCCCAGTGCTCGAGGTGTTCCTCGCCTCTCTGAGGCTTGGGCTCACCTCATTCGGCGGGCCCATAGCCCACCTGGGGTATTTTCACGATGACTTCGTGGTTCGCAGGAAATGGCTGGGCGATGAGGCATTTGCCGACCTCCTGGCCCTCTGCCAGTTTCTTCCCGGCCCGGCGAGCAGCCAGCTCATCATGTCGGTCGGCATGGTGCGGGCGGGCATGGCCGGTGCCGTGGCGGCCTGGCTCGGTTTTACGCTCCCTTCGGCGGCAGCGCTGACGGCGTTCGCCTTCCTGGTGAGCGCCCCCTCGGTGCTGGGCTCCGGGTGGCTGCACGGCGTCATGGTGGCAGCGGTTGCCGTGGTTGCCCAGGCGGTCTGGACCATGGCGCGACGATTCGCCCGCGACTCGCGTCGCGCATCCATCGCCGTGGCCGCCGCCATGGCGAGTCTCCTCCTGCCAAGCGCCTTCACGCAGGTGATCCTCATTGCCTGCGGCGGGCTCCTGGGCTGGCTCCTTCTGCCGGCGCCCGAGATGCCCCGGCGAGATGAGCTTCCCGTGCGGGTGCCCCGCGGTCTCTCGATTGCAAGCCTTGCACTCTTTTTCGCGCTGCTGGCCGGGCTGCCCATCCTGCGTTCCCTCTCCTCCGTCCCGTGGATCGCGGTCACGGAAAGCTTCTACCGTACGGGCTCCCTGGTGTTCGGCGGAGGGCACGTCGTGCTGCCGCTGCTGCACAACGAGGTGGTCGCGCGCGGCTGGGTGAGCGATGCGCAGTTCCTCTCCGGCTATGGCGCGGCGCAGGCGGTTCCGGGGCCGCTTTTCACATTCGCCGCCTACCTGGGGGCGCTCATGCCGGTCCCGCCGAACGGGATCATCGGCGCCCTCACGGCGCTTCTTGCCATCTTCCTGCCCTCGTTCCTTCTCCTGGTCGGGGTGCTGCCGTTCTGGGCCTCGCTCCGCCGCCGTCCCGGCGTCCAGTCGGGCCTTGGCGGAATAAACGCGGTGGTCGTCGGGCTGCTCGCGGCGGCGCTGTACAGCCCCGTGTGGACGAGCGCCGTTGCCGGGGCTGCCGACTTCTGCATTGCCCTTGCCGCGTTCGCTCTCCTTGAGATGTGGAAGCTCAGGCCGTGGATGGTGGTGGCCCTGGCGGCTGCCGCGGGCGCGCTCGTCCGCCTGTAAACGCCAGCGGATCAGCCCATGAAGGCGGCCACCAGGCCCCCGATGAGCCGCGCGCTCATCGTCGTGATGGGGTTGGTGCGGTGGGGGAAGAAATAGGTGCAGTGCCGCGTGTCCAGCCAGCCTTTGCCGTCCCAGTAGGTTCGATCGAGGGACCCCGCGGCGGCCTTCCGCCAGCCGGCCTGCTGAACGCGGAAGATCAACAGGGAGACAAAGCCCGGCCGAAGGAACCTCTTCTGCCGCACCTCGCGCAGGAGCCTCCGTGCCGCCTCAGCGAGCCTCTTCTCGTAGCGGTGCTGGAGCTCAGCCTCCGACATGGCGGCCCCGGTGGTGAAACCCATGCTGCCGGCCACGCGGTACCCCCACGACCACAGGGGCACCTGCATGCTGCGCAGCGCGTGACGCGCGGGAGTGCCCCCCGTGGTCGCCATGAGGAGCGCCGTCTTGCCGGCGAATGCCGGGCGATGGCACACGTGGGCAAGACGGTCCATCCAGTTCTTCATGACGCCGCTCACATCATTGATGTACACCGGCCCGGTGAGGACCAGCGCGTCGGCATCAAGCATTTTCGCCTTCATGGACAGCACGTCGTCATCGCGCAGGGGGCAGGTGGTCTCTCCCGTGTCGAAGCAGGAGCGGCAGCCGCGGCAGGGCCGTACGTCGGCATCGGCGAGGGTCATCCGCTCGAGCTGGAGAGTCATACCGGCGGCGGCCGCCTCGGCTGCGAGGGCCTTTTCCAGCAGGGTATCCAGGCGCGCGGTATTCCCCCGGGAACGTCCGCTGCCCTGCACGACCAGGATCTTCATGACCTGATGCTCTCCCCGAACACGGGAATCAGTCAATATCGTCCCGATGCGCTCCGGGTGCGCCCATGGTTTCAGGTCTTGAAAATTGCCCCGCCCCGGGTCACAGTCGTGGATCAGGAGGAGGATGCAATGGCGCTCGAGTGGAATGTCAAGGATTTCTCTGTGGAAGATCTCCTGTCCCTGGCAGCGGAGATGGAGCAGAAGGGCTACGACTTCTACACGGAGGTCATCGAGAAGAGCCCCGAGCGCAGGGTGAATAACGAGATCAGGTTCCTCCGCGAGGAAGAGGCGCGCCACAAGGTCGTGTTCCAGGACATGCTGAAGAAGAAGGGCAAATCCCCGTCCGCGAAGCCGAGCGGGGCCCTCAACGAGATCCTGCAGCGCGAGATCATTGCCCCGCTGGCCGAATTGCATGCCTCGAAGAAGATCGCCTCCAACAGCGATGCCCTCAATTTCGGCGTCGCAATGGAGCGCAAGAGCATCGATTTCTACAAGGCACTGGCGGCCCTGCCGGGCGCCTCCGCGCTTGCCGCCGATATCGCGGCCGTCATCGCCGAAGAGGAAGGGCACCTGCGAAAGCTCTCCGTCATGATGGCGTATTGAGGAGAGGCTTTCGCGGGCCCTGACCGATCATGGGCGGCGTGAGCGCGGTGTGCCCCGCGTACACCGCCCCCTTCTTACATCGCTACTGTCTCGAAGACCTGGACCTCGCCCCCGTCGGCGATGATGGGGCACCCCTTCGCAAGACCCGCCGCGGCGTTCAGGCTCTCCGCCTGGATGACGCTGTAGCCGTTGGAGGCGTTGGCGCCGTCCTTGACGCCCTTCGCGGTGACGATCTTCCCAAGGCCGAACGGCTTGCCGCCATCCACGAGGGAGGAACCCAGCTTCTCGAACCACTGCATCCACACCTTCATGATCTTTTCCGCTTCAGCCGGCGTGCTCCCTGCCTTGCCGCCCTTGTACAACAGAACGAATGGTTTCATGGTGAGCCTCCTGTCTTCTGAACATACCTTCCCCGACAGGGCCCGGGACAGCGGATTCGTCGTGATGAGCGAAGATTGTCACAAGCTCCCCTGGCGCGTGGCACATTTCCCACCGCCGCCGCCAGAGGTGTTCGGGGCGGGGAGCGATGATCAGCGCCGGGAGGGATTTCTTCCCGCAATGACGCGCAGGCCCTCCAGTGTCAGCCACTGCTCGTGCACCACCGGGACCCCCAGCAGCGGGGCCATGATCTGCGACTGCCCGCCGGTGACCACCACCTCCGCGGTGCCGCCCAGCTCCGCGCGCATGCGGGCGATCACCGCCTCCACCAGCCCGATGTAGCCGAAGACGATGCCCGCCTGGATGGATTCCACCGTGTTCCTTCCCGCGGCTGCCGGCGGAGGTGCGAGGTGCACCCGCGGGAGCTGGGCGGTGTCGTGGGCAAGGGAGTTGACCGCCGAGGTGAGGCCCGGCGCGATTGCCACTCCCCGCAGCTCCCCGGGGGCGGCAACGGCGGTGAAGCTGAGGGCGGTCCCGAAATCCACCACGATGCAGTTGCCGCGGAAGCGATCGAAGGCGGCCGCCGCGTTGGCAACGAGGTCGGAGCCGACCTCGGCCGGGTTTTCCGTGGTGATCCGCAGGCCGATATCGATGCCCGGGGAGAGCACGAGCGGGGTGATGCCGGTGAGCTGCTGAAGAGTCTCGGCCATGGTGGCGGTCAGGGGCGGCACGACGCTGGAGAGGATCACCGCCTCCACGCGCTTTGCCGCGATTCCCGCGGCCTCCAGCAGGGAACGGAACACCACCAGGTACTCGTCGGCGGTCTTCGCGTGCACCGTCTGGATTCTCCACCGATGCACCCACCCGCCCTTCTCGTGTCCGCCGAAGGTGATATGGGAGTTGCCTACCGAAACAGCCAGCAGCACTGATGGGCCTCCTCTTATAACGCATGCAGTGTAGGGGCGCGGGGCTGTATTTTTCAAGGTTTTCTTGAGGTGGGCACCCGCGCTCACTATACTATCGAACAGATGTTCAATCCCAGGATCCTGGCGAAAAAAATCCCCGTATTCCGCGACGATGGCAGCACAAAGGTCATCTACAACGCGGTCCTCATCTTTGCCGCACTCGCCGGCACCATCATCACCTCGTACCGGCTCACCTTTCGCTACTTCCAGCTGGATGCCATCTACTGGCTGATCACGATCGTCTACCTGCTGGACATTCCCTACACGTTCAACCAGGCAGTCAAGAAGGGAATGGTGGTCCACGCCGACCGACGGAGCATCGCGCTTTTGTACCTGCGCGGCTGGTTCTTCGTGGATCTCATCGCCGCCCTCCCCTTCACGTGGATATTCACCATGATTGCCGGCGGGGCCGACGCCCTTGGCAGCCCTGGCGCGGGGGCGTTCCTTGACGTGATCGTTTTCACCAAGGTGCTGAAGATGGCCAAGATCAGCAAGGTGAGCGCCATCTTCCGCGACATCCGAGAGAGCCTCAGCGTCAATCCCGCCCTCATGCGCCTGGTAACCTTCGCCTTCTGGTTCGTCACGGTGGTGCACCTCATGGCCTGCGGGTGGGTGCTCATCGGCGCCAGCGAGAAGGCGCGGCCGGACCTCGACCAGTACCTGCGGGGGCTGTACTGGTGCGTCACCACCATCGCCACCATCGGCTACGGGGATTACACCCCCAGCCACGACAGCAACCCGCAGATCGTCTATACCATCGTGGTCATGATCTTCGGGGTGGGCATGTACGGGTACATCATCGGTAACGTCGCCACCCTGATTGCCAACCTCGACGTGGGGCGCGCCAACTACCAGAAGAAGATGGAGGAGATCAATGACTTCCTGCGCACCAAGCGCGTGCCTTCCGCCCTCCAGGGCCGGGTGCGCAACTACTACGCGTACCTCTGGGAGACGCAGAAGAGCGTGACCACTGTCTCCATGACCGAGGAGCTGCCCCACACCCTCTCCATGGAGATATTGCTGTACCTGAACCGCGCGATCCTGGAAAAGGTGTCGCTGTTCAAGAACGCCAACGAGATCTTCATCCGCGAGATCGTGCAGCTTTTGCGCCCGATGGTCTTCCTCCCCGATGACTACATCATCCGCCAGGGCGAGTACGGCGACTGCATGTACTTCCTCTCCAACGGGGACGTCGAGGTGCTGGTCAACGGCGTGCGCGTGGCGGCGCTGGGGCAGGGCTCCCCGTTCGGCGAGACGGCGCTCATCCAGGGGGAAAAGCGCATGGCGAGCATCCGCGCCCTGGACTACTGCGACGTATACAAGCTCTCCAAGAGCGATTTCGACGCGCTGCGCGTGCGCTATCCTGATTTCGACGCCCAGGTGAAGAAGGTGGTCGAGGACCGCCTGAAAGACACGCAGGAAAAAACCCAGAAGTGACCGCGGGGCCCGCCGGGCCTGCGGTGTGCCGCCGCGCGCCGCGTCGTCGGCGGGCCGTGCGTGATCGGCAGGGTGAGGAAAATGCCGCAGAGAGCCCCATTGCGGGGAATCTCAGTATATTCCTCCTACGGA
>JBEKVA010000124.1:0-17220 GCA_049514475.1 Spirochaetia bacterium | reverse complement strand
GCCGCAGGTGCGGGGGCACTGCTGCACGATGTCGCGCACCACCAGGAAGTAGGAGGCGAACCCTTTTTCACGGATGATGGCAAGCTCGTAGTCCAGCCGCTCGCGGATGTCGGGCCGTATGCCGCCGTAGCGCCGCTGCACCCCCTGCTCGCAGAGGCGGAGGAGCAGGCGGAAGGTCTCCTCCTCGGAGAGCCCCTCGAAGGCGGGAAAAATGTAACTTGGGCTGATGATGCCCGAGGCGTCCGCCTGCCGGGCGATCTCCTCGGTATTGGCGAGCGCCTCGGGCACCGCTGAGAAGAACGCCGCCACGACCTCCGGCGGCACGAAGCGGTTGCGCTCCTGCAGCATCTCGGAGGGCGGCACGCGCTCCAGGGTGGTATTCAGGTCGATGGCACGGAGCATCGGGTACAGCCGCTCATCCGATTCGTCGAGAAACACCGTGTCCTGGCGGGCAGCGACCGCCACGCCGCGCCCCCGGGCATATATCGCCAGCGCGGAGAAGGGACGGCCGTAGGTGAGCTGCACGTACAGCCCCCGTGTCTGCACCGCCGCGAGCCGCTCGATGACATCGCGATGCTCAGAGAGAACGGAGAGCCCCTCCCATCCGCTCTCCGCCAGGGCAGCCACGGGGTCGTAGGTTCCCGCCGTATCGGTCAGCAGGCCCGTGAGCACGCGGCAGATCCTGCTGTACCCCTCCCGGTTCATGACGAAAGCGGTGAACAGCTCCCGCTCCCCTTTTTCAACAACCACCCCGACCACGGGGCGTACCCCCTCACGCCCCGCCGCAAGCAGGAAGCTGATCAGGCCGTAGAAGTTATTGATGTCGGCCATCCCGACGACTTCGACGTTCTGCTGCCGGGCGAAGCGGCAGATCTCCTCGGGAGACCGGCAGCCGCGAAGGAGGGAATAGTGGGAACGGAAGGATAAGTAGCTACTGACACCCATATACTATACATTTGTATAGTATATGGGTGAGGAAAGCAAGGAGAAAAATCAAAGCGGGCCGGCCACGACCCACGGTCTCAGACTTTATACTCTGTGAACGGGAGGCCGCAGCTCTTCGCCACCCCCGCATGCACGCAGGCGCCGTCGAAGGTGTTGAGCCCGCGCTTGAGGGCCTCGTTGGCCTTCAGCGCCGGCTTCAGGCCCAGCCCCGCCAGCTGGAGCCCGTATGGGAGGGTCACGCTGGTAAGAGCGATCGTTGAAGAACGCGCCACGGCGCCGGGCATGTTCGCCACGCAGTAGTGCACCACGTTGTCCACGATGTAGATGGGATCATCATGAGTGGTCGGCCGGGAGGTTTCTGCGCACCCGCCCTGGTCGATGGCCACGTCCACGATTACCGCGCCATGCTGCATGATGGAGAGGTGCTGGCGGGTGATGAGCCTCGGGGCTGTCTCTCCTGCCACGAGCACGGCGCCGATGACGATATCGGACTCCTTCAGGACGTACTCGATATTAGCCTCGGTAGCATACAGGGTCGTGATAGAGCTGCCGAAAATGTCGTCCAGGTAGGCAAGCCGCTTCGCGTTTATGTCAAGAACAGTCACGTTTGCCCCAATGCCCACGGCGATCTTGCACGCGTTGGTGCCTACGATTCCGCCCCCCAGGATGCCAACCTTGCCGCGCTGCACACCGGGAACTCCGCCGAGGAGAATCCCGCGGCCGCCGAATTCCTTCTCCAGATATTTCGCGCCTTCCTGGACTGAAAGCCTGCCCGCGATCTCGCTCATGGGAGTAAGACACGGCAGCGACCTGTCGGGAAGCTCGATGGTCTCATATGCCACGCCGGTGACCTTGCGCTTCATCAGCTCGGTGGCAAGCTCCTTGTTCGCCGCCAGGTGCAGATACGTGTAGAGGATCTGCCCCGCGTGGAAAAGCGGGTATTCCTCGGCGAGCGGCTCTTTGACCTTCACGATCATCTCGGACTGCTTGAAGAGATCTCCCTTGTCCCCGATGATCGTCGCGCCGCATGCTACGTACTCGGCATCTTCGTAGCCGGATCCGACGCCTGCGCCCTTCTCAACAATCACCTGGTGACCGCTCTTCACGTACGCTTTCACCGAGTGGGGGGTCATGCCCACACGGTATTCATGCTTTTTGATTTCCTTGGGAACACCGATCTTCATGAGAACCTCCTGCGAGCCCTCACTCTACTCCAACCCTTGACGTGAATCCATAGGAATGGTGATCTTCACTACGGTACATCACGATGAAATCCACGACATTCAACCTCGCAATTTTATTCGTGGGGTTGATCTTTATTCACTCTCTGGCCTCTGAAACCCGCACTTCCGCCGTTCTGCCCATGACGGAGCTCTCACCGCTGCCCCTCAGCGAGCAGCTTTCCACCATGCGTGAGCCGCTGCCCGTGGAGGTCATTGTCGACGCCTCCCTGGCGTTCTCCGGAGCATCGGAGGCAGACGCTGCGGCCGTGAAGGACAAGCTGGTGGTGCTGTTGAGGAAGTTCCGCGATGAGGTTGCCGACGTGAGCGGCCAGGCGGAGCTGGGAGAGAAGGCGCTCTCCTTCCTCCACAAGAACCTTCTCACCAATTATTCCCTCATGCAGACACGGGTGGACACCGCGGTGAACACCGGCGTCTACAACTGTGTCTCCTCTGCTGTTCTCTACATGATCTTCGCGCGGTCGGTCGGGCTTTCCGTGTCGGGAGCGAGGACCCAGGATCACGCCTTCTGCGTGGTCCTGGCCAACGGCCAGCAGATCGACGTTGAAACCACCAACCCGTTCGGCTTCAACCCCGGCTCCAAGAAGGAGTTCTCGGATTCCTTCGGCAAGCTCACCGGGTTCAGCTATGTCCCCCCCGGCAACTACCGCGACCGGCGCAGCATCGGGGAGAAGGAGATGCTGTCTCTCATCCTCTACGACCGCGTCTCCGAGTACGGGGAGGCCCGCCTGTATCGTGACGCCCTGCAGCCGGCCGTCAGCGTCTACGCCCTCATGGGCACTCCGGAAATGCTGTCGGTCATGAAGATCGCCCTCTCCAACTACGTCACCTCGCTGGGGACGCGCCAGGATTTCCCGGGCGCCATCCAGTTCCTCGATGCCGTGAAGGCCTCCTTCGGCGGCATCGTGGACCTCGGGGATTCCCGGCGCGACATCTATCACAACTGGACGGTGAGCCTCATCCGCGCCAACGATCTCACCAACGCCGAGGCCCTGCTGGCGCAACCGCCCACGAAAGCATCCGTGGACGATGCCGACTGGATGAAGCTCTCCGTGGAAGTGGTCCTGCGCCGCGCACAGGCAGAGGCGGCGGCAAACGGCAACCTCGCTGCCGCGGCCGTTGTCACCGAGGGCATCAAGAAGCTCGGCAGACAGACGGCGCTGCTGCAGACATCCCAGGCGTACATACACAACGCCTTTGCCCTCCTATACAACGGCCGCAAGTTCGCGGAAGCCAAGGCTCTCATCGAGCAGAGCCTCGTCGCGGCCCCCGAAAGCACATTGCTGCAACAGGACCTGGACATCGTGAAAAAGGCAATGAAGCTGTAGCTTCTCGCCTTGACAGCACGGGAAGGCCAGTATATGCCACACTCCATGTCGACAAGCGGTACCCCGAAGATAGGCGTCATAGGCGCGGGGGCCTGGGGAACAACAATCGCGAAAGTCCTTGCGGAGAAGGGCTTCCCGGTGGAGCTCTGGTGCTTCGAGAAGGAGCTGGCGGCCCAGATAAACACCGACCACGTGAACGGTCGCTACCTGCCTGAGGTGCGCCTGCCGGAGCTTCTGCACGCCTCGACAACCATGACGGACGTGGCGGAGGGCAAGCAGCACCTGTTCCTCGCCATACCGTCGCTGTTCCTCCTCTCCAACATCAAGCAGGTGCTTGGCTGCAACAGCATCCGGGAGGGCAAGACGGTGATCTCCATTCTCACGAAGGGGTTCATCGAAAGCCAGGGCGGGATACACCTGATCACCGAAGCGCTGGAGGACTACCTGCCGGGGATGTACCGCGGCAAGCTGGTCTACGTCTCAGGGCCCAGCCATGCCATCGAGGTGTCGCAGGGAAAGGTCACGGGGCTGATCAGCGCCTCGCGCAGCGGCCGCAACTCCATCCGCGTCCGCGAGCTGCTCTCCGGCGGCCGGCTGATCGTCTTTTCATCCCTCGACGTGAAGGGCGTGCAGGTCAGCGCCGCTCTGAAGAACGTGGTCGCAGTGGCCTTCGGCATGCTGGACGCCCTGAAGGAAACCTCTGACCAGTTCGGTGACAACACCGAGTCCCTCCTCCTCGCCGCGGGCCTGAACGAGATCCAGGTCATCGGCAGGACCATGGGAGCGACGCACGCGGAAACATTCACTTCCATAGCAGGTGTGGGCGACCTGGACGTCACCTGCCGCAGCGTGCATGGCAGGAACCGGAGATTCGGGCGGGAAATCATACTGAAAAAGCTGATCCAGGAGTGCTCCTCCATCGACCAGGTCATCGAGAGCCTGCCGCGCTTCGGCTACATTGCGGAAGGGGTCGTCACGGCGAAGTGGGTGCAGGCCATCTCGGCGCAGCGCAAGCTCTCCCTGCCGATCATGGGCGGCGTCTACCGCATCCTCGACAAGCAGGTGGATCCCCTGGTCGAGGTGCAGAACATGCTGGAGCTCATCATCAAGAGCCCCGGGCGCAGGCAGCGCAGCGCTTCGGCTATCCTGCGTGGTACCGCTGAATGGGCATCACGCCTAACTCACCGCGGATGAGGGCGTGGATGCCCTGCACGTAGGCGTCGGCGCCGGGCATCGTGGTGACCACGGGAATGCCGCGGCCGTTCGCCATGGCCCTGATGGACATTTCATCGGTGTGAGGGATCTTGCCCGAGGGCGTGTTGATGATGAGCTGGATCTTCCCGCCGCGGATGCGGTCCAGGAGGTCAGGCTCTCCCTCGCTCACCCTGCGCACGATCCCCGAGGGGATTCCGTTTGCTTTCAGGAAGTCCGCCGTGCCGCTGGTGCAGATGATGGAGAACCCGAGGGTCTGCAGGCGGTGCGCCACAGAGACGGCCATCTGCGTCTTGTCGGCGTTCTTCAGGCTGAGGAACACGGTGCCGCTCACCGGCACGTCCTGCAGGGCCCCCAGCTGGCTCTTGCAGTAGGCGCGGCCGAAGTCGGTGTCGATGCCCATCACCTCACCCGTTGATTTCATCTCCGGGCCCAGTACGATGTCCACGCCGGGGAAGCGCGCAAAAGGCAGCACGGATTCCTTGACGCAGATGTGCCGGGGGATGACCTCTTCGGTGAATCCGATCTCCTGCAGGCTCATGCCCACCATGACCTTTGCCGCGATCTTGGCGAGGGGAACCCCGATTGCCTTGGAGACGAAAGGAACGGTGCGCGATGCGCGGGGATTCACCTCGATGATGAAAAGCTCCTTGCCCCGCACCGCGTACTGCACGTTCATGAGCCCGACAACGCCAAGCTCCATGGCCAGGAGCTGCGTGTAGCGGCGGATTTCCTCGGTCATCCAGTGGGGAAGCGTGTGCGCCGGCAGCACCATGGCCGCGTCCCCCGAGTGCACCCCCGCCTCCTCGATGTGCTCCATGATCCCGCCGATGACGCAGGTCTTCCCGTCGGAGATCATGTCCACGTCCACCTCGATGGCATCCTCGATGAAGCGGTCCACCAGGACCGGCCTCTCGGGGGAAGCCCAGACGGCGCGCTGCATGTAGTGGGCAAGGCTCGCATCGTCGTAGACGATTTCCATGGCCCTGCCGCCCAGCACGTAGCTGGGCCTGACCAGCACCGGGTAGCCGATGTCGTGCGCCACATCCAGCGCCTCGGCCACGGTGGTTGCCATCCCGTTTTCCGGCTGCCGAAGGCCGAGCTTTTTCACCATGTCGGAGAACCGCTTCCTGTCCTCCGCCCGATCGATGGCATCCGGGCTGGTGCCGATGATCTTCACCCCGGCCTTCTCCAGGCCCACGGCAAGGGTGAGTGGGGTCTGGCCGCCCAGCTGCACGATCACCCCGTCCGGGTTCTCGCGCTCCACGATGGCAAGCACGTCCTCGCGCGTGAGCGGCTCGAAGTACAGCTTGTCCGAGGTATCGTAGTCGGTGGACACCGTCTCGGGGTTCGAGTTGACCATGATCGTTTCATAGCCGATTTCCCGCAGAGCGAAGGCGGCGTGCACGCAGCAGTAGTCGAACTCGATCCCCTGCCCTATGCGGTTGGGGCCGCCGCCGAGGATCATGATCTTCCTGCGCGTATTCGGCCGCGCTTCATCCTCGCGGTCATAGGTCGAATAGTAGTACGGCGTCGTTGCCTCGAACTCGGCGGCACAGGTGTCCACAAGCTTGTAGCCGGGCACGATCCCCTGCTTCAGCCGAAGCTGGCGCACATTCTCTTCGCTCCTGCCCAGCCGCGTTCCGATCTGGATATCGCTGAAGCCCATCTGCTTTGCCAGCAGGAGATTTCCCTCCGTGATCGTGGGCTCGAAATCCACTATCTCCTTCATGTTGGAGAGAAACCAGGGGTCGATGCGCGTGACCTCGGCGAGGCTTTCCACGCTCCAGCCGCGCTTCAGCGCCTCGCAGATGAAGAAGAGCCTCTCCGCGTTTGGCTTCTCCAGCATCTCCTTCAGCCGCTCGTCTGTGGCGTCATCAAACCCCGTCAGCCCGGGCCGCTTGATCTCCAGCCCGCGGATACCCTTCTGCAGCGCCTCCTTGAACGTGCGGCCGATGGCCATCACTTCTCCGACCGATTTCATCTGGATGGAAAGGGTGGAGTCGGCGGAAGGGAACTTCTCGAATGCGAAGCGCGGGATTTTCACCACGCAGTAATCGATTGACGGCTCGTAGGAGGCGGGAGTGGTCTTTGTAATGTCGTTGGGGATCTCGTCCAGTGTATAGCCCACGGCGAGCTTCGCCGCGATTTTCGCAATGGGAAAGCCGGTGGCTTTTGAGGCGAGAGCCGAGGAGCGGGAGACCCGGGGATTCATCTCTATGACGACCATCCTGCCGTCAGACGGATTGACGGCGAACTGGATGTTGGACCCGCCGGTGTCCACCCCGATCTCCCGGATGCAGGCTATGGCCGCATCCCTCATGTGCTGGTATTCGCGGTCGGTGAGGGTCTGCGCAGGTGCCACGGTAATAGAGTCCCCGGTGTGCACGCCCATGGGGTCGAAGTTCTCTATGGAGCAGACGACCACCACGTTGTCGGCGCGGTCGCGCATGAGCTCCAGCTCGTACTCCTTCCACCCGACAATTGACTCCTCGATCAGGATCTCGCTGATCATGCTGGCCCGAAGACCGCGCGAGGCGAGCGCCTCGAAGTTCTCCCCGTCGGGGCACACCCCGCCGCCCGTCCCCCCCAGGGTGAAGGAGGGGCGGACGATGAGGGGAAAGCCGATCTCCGCGGCAACCTGGCGCGCTTCCTCAAGGGTATGGGCGAGCCCGCTGCGCGGCACATCCAGGCCGATGCTTTTCATGGCGTCCTTGAAGAGCTTGCGGTCCTCCGCCTTGCGGATGGCCTCCCTGTCAGCGCCGATCATCCGCACGCCGAAGCGGTCAAGGATCCCCTTGTCGGCGAGCTGGATGGCGATGTTCAGCCCCGTCTGGCCGCCGAGGGTGGGCAGCAGCGCATCAGGCCTCTCCGCCTCAATGATCTTTTCCACCATGGGGACGGTGATCGGCTCGATGTAGGTGGCATCGGCCATCTCGGGGTCCGTCATGATCGTGGCGGGATTGGAGTTCACCAGGATGACGCGGAACCCTTCTTCCCGCAGCGCCTTGCAGGCCTGCGTGCCCGAGTAGTCGAACTCGCACGCCTGTCCGATGACGATCGGTCCGGTCCCTATGATGAGAATGGAGTGGATGTCGGTCCGCTTCGGCACCGGCTCAGCCCTTCCGTGCCGCTGATGCCGGGGCCGCGGGAGCCGCGGTGCCCGGCGCGGCAGGGCCCGCTTCCATCAGATCGGTGAACCGCGAGAAAAGGTAGCCGGACTCGTGTGGCCCAGGGCTCGCCTCGGGGTGATACTGGACGCTGAAGAGGCGAAGCTCGCGGTTTTCCAGTCCTTCAGCCGTGCCGTCGTAGAGGTTGACGTGCGTCATGCGCGTCCCTCCGCCGGGCAGGGACTCGACGTCCACGTTGAACCCGTGATTCTGGGAGGTGATTGCAATCCGGCCCGTCTGAAGGTCCTTGACGGGGTGGTTGCCGCCGTGGTGGCCGAACTTCAGCTTGTAGGTGTGCCCGCCGAGTGCCAGGCCGAGGATCTGCTGCCCGAGGCATATTCCGAATATGGGAACCCTGCCGACGAGCTCGTGCACTGTCTCGATGACTTTGGTGAGCGGCTCGGGGTCCCCTGGCCCGTTTGACACCAGGAGTCCGTCGGGGCGAAGGGAGAGAATGGCATCAGCCTCCGTTGCCGCGGGAACGACGGTCACACGGTTCCCCGCGGTGACAAGATGCCGCAGAATGTTCCTCTTCACGCCGCAGTCCATCACGACCACATGACGGCGGGACGGCGTCAAAGGCCTGCCGGGCAGGCCCTCGGTCCATTCGTAGGGGCTGGCGCAGGTGACTTCCTTCACCAGGTCCACCCCGACGATACGCGGTGCAGCGGCGAGCCGGGCCTCGAGGGTTTTGCGGTCAAGCTCCCTGCTGGAGATCACCCCGTGCTTGGCGCCCTGGATGCGAAGGTGGCGGGTGAGCGCCCGGGTGTCGATCCCCTGGATCCCGACCACTCCCTGCTCCGCGAGCCACTCGTGCAGGTCCATGCTTGAGCGCCAGTTGGACCGGCGCGCGGCAGCCTCCCGGACCACGAACCCGGAGAGCCAGGCGCGGCTGGACTCGGCATCCTCGGGTACGATCCCGTAATTCCCGATGAGGGGATAGGTCATTGTGACGATCTGCCCGCGATAGGAAGGATCGGTGAGAACCTCCTGATACCCGGTAATCGAGGTATTGAAAACGACCTCGCCGAACGCCTCACCGCAGGCGCCCAGGGCTTCCCCCTCGAAGGAGGTGCCGTCTTCCAGAATCAGGATGGCCTTTTCCACGTCTTCTGCTGATCCTCTCCTCATCGACCCTCGACGTCGTGCCGTTCGAAGTGCCAATGCGCCGCTGGCGCATACTTATGCACGCCAAGTCGTCACACGGTAGCGACGCGTGCCCCTGATGTCAAGGCGACACCGTACCCGGTGTCATTTCAAGCCGAGATGAGGTATACCTGTGACCCGGACGAAAGACATGACACAGGCTTCCCTCGACGCGCACCTCCGCTACCTGCTGGCAACAGACGTCGCAGTATTCGCAATCGGCAGCGTGCTCCTGATCGCGCTGCGGCTGATCCAGAGAATCTTTTCCCCGCTCGCCATAGCCCTCATGGTGGCAGGCCTGGGCGTCCTGCTCGGGCTCGACCTGCTTCGATGGCACCTGAAGGGTATACGCTCGCTGCGGCTGGAGAGCGAGGATCTCACCCTGTATCGCGGCCCTGGCCTGGCGGTGCGGCGAGTGCCGCGGCGCGCCATCACTTCTTTCAGGGTCTCCCACCGGCTGGGAAAGAGGACAGCGGTGCTGCGGCTGGCAAAGGGCAGAAGGGTGAGGATCCCGGAGGATGCCTTCCCGCGGGAGGCGTTCGCGCGATTTCTCGCCGACCTGGAGCCGTGGGCACTCCCTGCCGGGGGCCTGGGACGCAGGTAGCCATCGTCGGGGTTACTCTTTTCCCCTCGAGCCGATCCTGCGAAGCAGCTTTTCAATGCGTTCACGGAAAAAGAACCCTGCCGAAAAAAGAATCACGGCGACGCCCAGCACGATTGCCGCCAGCACCCATTTTTTCTGCGCAGCGGAATTGCCGATCAGCGCGCTGCCGATGATCCCCGGCAGCCGCCCGACCATCGAGGCCAGGATGAAAAAGGGAAACCGCAGGGGTGAAAGACCGGCCACGTAGCAGAGCACGTCCTTGGGGATGCCGGGAATGACGAACAGAAGGAAGAACACGAGCTTGGAGCCTGGCGTGGAGAGAAGTTTTCTCGCCCCTTCCACCCTTTCCGGGGGAAAGATGGCATTCACGAACGGCACTCCGAGCACACGCCCAAGGAAAAAAGCTGCGGCAGACCCAATGGCGATGCCCGTGACAGAATACAGGGTTGCCGGCCAGGTCCCGAAGAGGTAGCCCCCCGTGATCTGCACGACCTCGCCGGGCACCACGAAGACCACGATCTGGAAAATCTGCAGCGCGATGAACACCAGCGGGGCAGTCGGCCCGCTGGCCCTGACCCACGCCTCGAGCTTCTGCACGGAGGTGAAAAGCCGCCAGATGTCAGCGCGGAATATGATGACGGGAACGACGAGCGCAAGGATCAGCAGCGGGAATCCCACGAAGGCAAGTATCCGCTTCGTGCGTGATTGCGGGGCGCCGGGCTGTTCTTTCAAGGCCCCAAAGGTAGTAGCGCCCGCGCCTGCTGTCAAGGCAGGGCAATTTTCGTCCCCCCGCGGGCTGTTTTTCGCCCCTATTTATTGATCCGCCCCCGCATGGGTGATATAGTTCCGCCAGGAAAATCCCCAGAGCAACTCTCACAGCGTCTCGTGCGGAAAGGTGAAGCACATGAAGGAAACGCCCTCCACCCTCGGGCCCCGGCATCATCGTGATGCTGGCCGACAACGATGCCGGCGGCATCACCACCTATGCCGCCACGGGCGCCCGCTACGGGTATGGGCTGCTGTGGTTCCTTGTGATCCTCGGGCCGGTGGCCTACTACGTGCAGGAGATGACCGTCCGCCTGGGCGCGGTGACAAAACGCGGGCACGCGGAGGCCATCTTCGACGCCTTCGGCCCTTTCTGGGGGTGGTTTTCGCTCCTCGACCTGATCCTCACCGACTGGCTCACCCTCATCACCGAGTTCATCGGAATGACGGCGGCCCTCAGCATCTTCCACGTGCCTCCGTTCGTCACGGTCATCGCGGTCTCCATCGTCATGATCGCGATGGTGCTCCAGGGGCGCTACTGGACCTGGGAGAAGATCGCCTTTCTCTTCTGCGTCCTCAACCTTGTATACATCCCTCTCGCGATCATCGTTCACCCGTCGGTGTCCGACATCGTGCACACGGGGCTGGTCCCCAATTTCCCCGGAGGCTTCAACAACCAGATATTCTTCTTCCTGATGGCGAATATAGGCACGACCATCGCGCCGTGGATGATTTTCTTCCAGCAGAGCGCCGTGGTGGACAAGGGCATCCAGGAGAAGGACGTGCCGTGGAGCAAGCTGGACACGGCCATCGGGAGCGGGTTCACCGTCCTGGTGGCCGGCTTCGTGATCATCACCACGGCCACCATCCTGAAGGGCGTCCCGATAGACAGCGCCGCGCAGGCCGCCATCCAGCTCGGGGGGGTCAACAAGTGGCTGGGGACGCTCCTTGCCATCGGCCTGTTCGATGCCGGGTTCCTCGGCGGAATCTGCATCTCCCTGGCAAGCTCCTGGGCATTCGGCGAGGTCTTCGGATGGGCCCATTCGCTGAACAACAAGATACGGGAAGCGCCGTGGTTCTACACCCTGTACGTCATCCTGCTGGCCACCGCGGGCATCGTGGTCCTCATCCCGGGAGCGCCGCTCGTCCTGATCACCCTTTTCGTGCAGGTCATCGCGGTGACGCTGCTGCCGGCGGCCCTGGTCTTCCTGATACTTCTGTTGAATGACAAGGAGAGGATGGGCAACCTGGCCAACACGCCGGCGCAGAATATCATCAGCATCACCGTGGTCGCCCTGATCGTGGTTCTCTCCACGCTCTACGGCGTGAGCGCCCTGTTCCCGAAGCTGTTCCACTAGGAGGACATCGATGGGACTGATTTCCCGGGTCCGCGAGATCAACACAAAATACCGGGTTCCCCACGTGAAAATGACCCGCGGGGTGAAGCTCGCGCTCCTTCTGCTGCGCGTCTACCTCATCCTCCTGCTCGCCATCCTGTTCTTCAAGTTTTTCACCCTCGTGGCCGGTCGATAGGGAGGGCACAATGACAGCGCACGAAAACACCGAGCAGCTTCCCCGGTTCTTCTTCATCACCGAGCTCCTCCGCGACAAGGTCATGCAGGTGAAAGGCGACAAGCGCACCGAGCTGGGGACCCTCGTGGACCTGGAGATCAAGCTTTCCGGCCGCTACCCCGAGGTGGTGAACCTCATTGTCGGAAGGTCTTTCGGTCGGCCGCCGCTGGAGGTCCCCTTCCCGTTCGTGAAGTCCATCGACACGCGGAGGACCGTCGTCGAGCTTCCCGCCGGCGCCAAGCTGCGGGAGTTCGACAAGGAGCCCTCGCGCATCCTCATAAAAGACATGGTGCTGGACAAGAAGATCATAGATACCGACGAGTACGAGGTGGAGATCGTCTACGACATCCACCTCTTGCACGCGGAAGGCCGCATGCTGGTGGTGCACGTGGATGTCACCAAGAGCGGCATGCTGCGCCGCCTGCACTTCGGGTGGCTGGGCCGGCTGCTCTGGGGGGAGGTGAAGGACATCGAGCTCCTGCCCTGGAAGTACGTGCAGCCCCTGCCGACGGACATCGACCGCTTCCATGGCAACGTGAAGCTGACGGTCTCCCGGGAGAAGATCGCCGATATCCATCCCGCCGACCTCGCCGACATCCTGGAGGAGCTCAACGGGGACGAGCGGATGGCGGTGTTCAACACCCTGGACACGGAGACCGCCGCCGACACCCTGGAGGAGGCGGAGCCGCGCGTGCAGCGCGAGCTGGTGGCCTCCCTGCGCCGCGACCGGCTGGCCGAGCTCTTCCATACCATGACCCCTGCCCAGATTTCCGACATCCTGGAGATCCTCCCCCGGGTGGACGCGGAGGCCCTGAAGAAATCCCTGCCCGCGGAAACCGGGGAAAAGGTGAACGAGCTTCTGAACGCCCACGACGTGAAGCTTCCCTCGATTGCCACCAGCCGCTATCTTGCGCTGCCCGAGACGGCAACCGTGCGGCAGGCCCTGGCCAAGTTCAGGAGCCGCACGCGGCGCTATGACGTGATCATGTACGTCTATGTCACGCGGGAAGACGGCACGCTGAAAGGGGTCATCGACATTCGGGAGCTGATCCAGGCGCGGTCGGACGAGACCCTGCGGAACATAATGACGGAGCAGATCGTCACCCTCGCTCCCACCGACACGCTTGCCGATGCGGCGAGTGAGTTCTCCAAGTACGGCTTTCGCGCGCTGCCCATGGTCGACGAGGGCCGCATCCTTCTTGGGGTGATCAGCTACAAGGACCTTTTGTCTGTGATGCAGTAAAGGGGCGGCGAAGTCGGAAGGCCGGCTACACCCCGACTGCCAGCTGCCTGCCCTCTTCGAACGCGCGCGTGTTGATCTGGAGGAACTTCGGCTTCACGCACTCCGCGATGGCCTTCTGCCAGCACTCCTGGGGCAGGTCGAGAGCGGTGGACATGGCGCCCAGCAGCACCACGTTCGCCACCCGCGCATCGCAAATGCGCTCCGCCGTACCCACCGCATCCACGTAGGCAAGGCGGGGGAAGGCTGCGCGCAGCCGCTCCTCGGCATCCTCGGGGTACGTGGCCTTTCCCGATGAGACGGTGACGGGAATGATGGCCTGGTTGGACACCACCGCCAGGCCGTCAAGGGCAAGGTAGGAAGCCATGCGCAGGGCCTCGATCCTCTCCAGCGAGAGGAGCACCTGTGCCGTGCCAATGGATACGAGCGGGCTGTAGACCTTCTTGCCGTAGCGGATCTGGGCAATGACCGACCCGCCCCGCTGCGCCATGCCGTGTACCTCGTTGGTCTTCACGTCGTGGCCCATGATAAGTGCGGCGCGGGCGGCGATCTGCGCGGCAAGGAGTATCCCCTGCCCGCCGACGCCCACCATCACGATGCTGGTAACGCTATTCATGGCAGGCCCCCGCTGCCGCGGCAATCGCGATTGCCCCTTCCTTGCACACCTTCTCGCAGAGGGCGCAACCCCCGCAGAGAAGCTCGTTGATGCGGACCTCGTCGTTCACCCACTCGATGGCGGGGCATCCCAGCCTCAGGCACGCCTTGCACTTCTTGCACAGCTCCTGGTTTATGCGGCGGGCAGGCCCTGGGGCCTTCTTCGTGTACAGGGGGCAGGGGGAGCGCGCCACGATGAGCCACGCTTCGTCGGACTCCACCGCCGTCCTGATGACCTCCGTGGTCGCCTTCAGGTCATAGGGGTCCACGGTGGCGATGTTCTTCATGCCGCAGGCCCTGCCGAAATCCTCGATGCTTGCAGCTATGGTCTCCTCGCCCATCAGGGTGCGGCCCATGCCCGGGTTCTCCTGGTGGCCCGTCATGGCCGTGGTGCGGTTGTCCACGACGATGATCGTGGAGCCTCCCTTGTTGTAGGCAATGTCGAGAAGCCCGGTGATCCCCGAATGGAAGAACGTCGAGTCTCCGACGATGCCGACGACCTTCCGCGGGTCACCCGCCTTGTGCATGCCGTGCGCCATGGAGACCCCGGCGCCCATGCAGAGAATCGTGTCGATGCGTTTCAGGGGCGGAAAGACGCCCAGGGAATAGCAGCCGATGTCACCTGTCACGGCAACGTCGAACTTGCCCAGGGCGAAGAATATCCCCCTGTGGGGACACGCCGGGCAGAGCACGGGGGGCCGAGCCGGCAGATCAGCGGCAGTGGCCGCAGGTGCCGCGGCAGGCGCTCGCGTCGCTCCCATTCCCAGCGATTCGGCGAGCCTGTCAGGGGAGAGCTCCCCGATGCCCGGCACGAGGCTGCGGCCTTCGCAGGCAATTCCCAGCGAGCGGATGTGCTCCTCCAGTATCGGGTCGAGCTCTTCGACGACGATGAGCCTCTTCACTCCCGCCACGAACTGGCGGATCAGCTCGTCAGGGAACGGCCACACCCACCCGATCTTCAGGACCGACGCCGTGGGAGCGATCTCGCGCACGTACTGATAGGCGATTCCCTCGGCGATGATGCCCACCGACGGATCACCCCATTCGATCCTGTTCGCCGGGGCGGCATTCGCCGCGGCGGCAAGCGCCGCCAGCCTGTCCTCAAGGCGCACGCGCATGGGCCGGGCGTAGAGAGGGATGGGCACAAACTTCTGGGGGTCCTTCTGAAAACCGGGCAGCGTAACGGCAGGCCTGCGGGGGCCCAGGGTGACGGCGCCGCTGGAATGGCTCACGCGGGTGGTTGAGCGGAAGATCACCGGCGTCCCGTGCGCTTCAGATATCTCCATCGCAAGGGCGAGAAAGTCCTTCGCCTCCTGCGAATCCGAAGGCTCGAGGATGGGCACCTTGGCAAGACGCGCGTAGTGGCGCGTGTCCTGCTCGTTCTGGGAGGAATGCATCCCCGGGTCGTCCGCCACGCAGATGGCCAGCCCCCCCACGGTGCCGACGTACGCCAGGGTCATCAGGGGATCGGCCGCCACGTTCAGGCCGACGTGTTTCATGGTCACGATGGTGCGGGCCCCGGCAAGGGAGGCGCCCGCGGCAACCTCGAGGGCGACCTTCTCGTTCGGTGACCACTCGCAGTAGATGTCGTCCTTGTAGGAGCGGGTGAACTCGAGGATCTCAGTCGAGGGGGTTCCAGGATAGCCGGTGGCAACGGTCACGCCGGCTTCCCAGGCGCCGCGCGCGATTGCCTCGTTGCCCGACAGCAGGGCGCGGGAAGGCTTCGTATCGCTCATTCCCGCCACTGTATACTGACGGTGAGCCCCCCTGTCAACGCGGAGTCATGAGAATCAGGCGCAGGACCAGTCCACGTATTCCCGTGGAAGGGCCGAAAGGGAATCCAGATGCGAGTACAGCGGGTATTCGACGCGCATGCGGTATTCCAGGAGGGACTGTTCGTAGGTGTTCCTGCCGCAGAGGCAGTCCTCGACGAAGCCGCGCATTTCCACCAGCTTTCGCACCAGGGCGCGCATGGTGTAGTCCCGCTCGATGCTCGTGGATGTGCCGGCGCCCTGCAGGGTGCCCAGCTTGTCCACCAGCGCCCGCAGCTCCTTCTCATCGCTTTGCATCCGAGCTTTCCAGTCCATCTCATCACCTGCCGTTATGATTATCGGAAGAACAGGGCATTTTATTGAATACCCCGTCAGGCGGGTACCCGGCAGTGGCCGGATTTGGTATACTGGGAGTCAAGAGATCGTCAAACAAAGGGAGCAGGCATGAGAAAGACCATCGTTCTTGCAGCAGCAATCCTCGCCCTTGCCTCGACGAGCGTATTCGCAAAGGGCAGCGACTTTGCACTCGGCGGTGAGGCGGTTTTCCCCTTCGCAGGAAGCAGCCTTCCCACCATCGGGATGCTGACGTTCCACCTCCCCAAGGTTCCCGTCATGTTCGCCGTCGGCATCAGCAGTGCGCCCGCCATCGGGGTGACCGTGGATTACTGGTTCGCCGACGGAAAGATCGCGGGCCCCTTCGATTGGTACGTGGGCATTGGAGGCTATGCCTCGATCAACTGGAACCCGGACGGCTTCGCGCTGGGAGGCAGGATCCCCCTCGGCATCCAGGCGTGGCCATTCGGACAGACCCTCGAGCTCTTCGTCGAGCTTGCCCCCGCCGTCGGCGTCAGCGTGATCCCGACCGCCTTCGAGTGGCACCTGCAGGGCGCACTCGGCCTCAGGGTCTGGTTCTGATGAGCACGGCCCTGGCACCTTGCGGGGTCAGATGACCGAGGTCGGCATCCTCGAGTTCCGCGACAACGGCTTCATGCAGAGCATTGCCGCGGGGCTCGAGGGCATGAGGACCGATTTCATCAGGGCCGGCCAGCTCTCCCACCCCATCCCCGCCCCCTCCCGCCTCATCCTCGACAGGGTGAGCTTCTGCGACCCCTTTCTGCGCCAGCTGGTCCGCTACTGGTCAACGGCAGGGGTGTACGTCCTGAACAACCCCTTTTTCACGCTCGTCTTCGACAAGCTCTCCGAGCTCCTGTTCTACGACAGGCTGGCCATCCCCCACCCGCGCACCATCCTGCTTCCCCGCGCCAACCGCACGGAGGACATGCGGGAGATCGTCATCGAGCCCGACTGGGGCGCGCTGGAGGAGCAGATCGGCTTCCCGTGCATCCTGAAGCCCGTTGACGGTTATGCGTGGCAGGACGTTTTTCGGGTCGAGGACCCGGCAACGCTGCGCAGCCTCTACGAGAGCCTGAAGGACAGCCGCACGCTCATCGTGCAGCAGCTCATCCGCCACACCGACTATTTTCGCGCCTTTTGCGTGAATCACCGCGAGGCGTTCCTCGTGCGGTGGAAACCGCTGCCATTCGATCGCGGGGAGTACTCGCTGGTGGACG
>JBEKVA010000123.1:0-10688 GCA_049514475.1 Spirochaetia bacterium | reverse complement strand
CGGGACTGGTTTCCAGCCGGCTGTATTCTCGTTTTGGGATCCCCCTGCGGCTGGATTTCTACGAGCCTGAGCACATCAGGAAGATCATCGAGAGGTCGGCAGGCATCCTCGGTGTGAAGCTGGAGGAGGAGGCCGCGGAGCTCGTGTCCCGCTGCTCGCGCGGCACTCCCCGTATCGCGAACCGCATCCTGAAGCGCATGCGGGACTTCGCCCAGGTGTGGGGCAGCGGGGTGATAGACAAGCCTATCGTCAAGCGCGGATTGGAGTCCCTGGAAATTGATGCCCGCGGCCTGGACAAGGTGGACCGCGAGATCCTGCGCACGCTCGTGGAGAAATATGCCGGGGGCCCGGTGGGCTCCGAGACCATCGCCATCTCCATCGGGGAGGCCGTGGATACCCTGGAGGACGTCTACGAGCCCTACCTGATCCAGATCGGCTTCCTGAAGCGCACGCCCAGGGGCCGAGTTGCCACCCAGGGTGCCTGGGACCACATGGGCATCCGGCGGTTGGGAAGTGAAGACCAACCAATTCTCTTTTGACCTGCCCGAAGAGCTGATCGCACAGGAGCCGGCGGCAGCGCGCGATGGAGCGCGCCTCCTGGTGCTGGACCGTGCCTCGGGCGCTCTCGTGGACGGCACGGTGAGGGACCTGCCTGCCCTGGTAGAGCCGGGCACCACGGTCATTCTCAATGACAGCCGTGTGCGGAAAGCCCGGCTTTTCGCGGAATCGGCCGATGGAGCCAGGGCGGAGTTCATTCTCCTCGAGCGGCTTGATCACGATCACTGGGAAACACTTGCCGGCCGCACGAAGAGGCTGAAACCAGGGAAAGAGTTCCGTTTCCCCGGTAATGTGACGGGCACGGTGGTGGAGATAGGGGAGGGCCTTCCCCTGCTGAGATTCGACCCGCCGATTGACGATGCGTGGCTTGAGAAGCATGGCCATGTCCCTCTTCCCCCGTACATACGCCGCCCCGACTCGCCGATCGACGAGGAGCGATACCAGACCACCTTCTCCCGCGTCATGGGATCCGCGGCGGCCCCGACCGCCGGCCTTCACTTCACCCCACAGCTCATACAGGGGCTGCGCGACCGTGGAGCGCGCGTCGGGTGGATCACCCTCCACGTCGGTCTGGGGACGTTCCTTCCCGTACGAACCGACGAGATCGAAGACCACGTCATGCACGAGGAGGTGTTTTCCGTGCCGCGGGAAACACGGGAGCTGGTCGATGGCGCCCTCCATTCAGGCGGAAAAGTGCTGGCGGTCGGAACCACGGTGGTGCGCGCACTCGAATCAGCCTGCACCGGGTCAGGGCTCCGCGAGGGCGACGGACGGACGCGGATCTACATCACCCCGGGGTATTCGTTCAAAGTGGTGAATCAGCTTTTTACGAACTTCCACACCCCGCGCTCGAGCCTGCTGGTGCTCGTGAGCGCGTTCGCGGGCAGGGAGCTGATTCTGCGGAGCTACGAAGAGGCGGTCAGGCAGCGGTATCGTTTTTTCAGTTACGGCGACGCGATGCTGATCAGGTAGCGCACGCACGGCCCCGTCGAACGCGGCTCAGTGCGGAGTACCGCTCTAACGCGGGGCGGCCTTCGGCCGCTGGGACGTTAGTACGTCTTGCTGTCCATCTTCTGGAAGTCAGCCCTGACCTTTGCCACGCGCGCGAGCTGGGTATCGATGATGTCCCTGTAGTCGAGGTCTCCCGTCTCGATGCGGAAGTTCTCCTGTTCCCATTCCTCGATCCGGTCGAGGTGGGTGGCCCGCATCGCCCACGCTTTCTGTGACCACTCCTTCGCCTTGTCCCAGAAGCCATAGGCAACCTTGTAGGCAGCCTCGGCCTTTCCCAGGCTTTCCAGATTCTGCTGCTTCCACGGGTAGTTGTAGAAGTACGCAGCCATCTTGTCGTACTTGCTGCCGAGGGTCAGGTAGCAGGAGATGAGCTTCAGGTTCACATGCATGTAGAAGAGGTAGCGGTAGCGCTCCCACTCCGTAGGGTCCTTGATGGGGGCGAGGGCATACAGCGGATTGACGAAGGGGGCGAAGTCCGCCTTCAGGGCGGTCTCCAGGTAGTAGATGTCCTCCATGGTATCATCGGGGTAGTGATAGAGATGCTCGTGGTAGAGCTTGTAATACTGCTCCGCGTAGAGGATTCGCCATGCTGAGGCGGAGAGCAGCGGCAGGAGGAGGAAAAGGAGAAAGAGGACGCCTTTCTTCACATCCCCAATATCGGCAGGTCGGAGAGTATTTTCCACACCTCCCCGTGGATGATGCCTGCGGGACGGTCGCCGTCGAGCACGGAAATGTGCATGCCGCTCGTGCGAAAGCGCTCGATCGCCATGAGATAGCTCTCGCGCACCCGTGACTGGAAGTCGAAGGAGTCGTACAGCTCGGCCTTCCCGCGTTCCACGAGCCTCTCCTGGCACACTTCAACGGGGGTATCGATGAACAGCAGGCTTTGCGGGAGAGGGAATGCCGCATTGAGGGCCGCGACATACTCGATCCCGCACTCGACGGACTGGTAGGCGAGGCTGGAGAAGAGATAGCGGTCGCAGATGACGATCTCTCCCTTCTTCGCGCGCGCCTCCATTCCGATGACAGGTGCGTACAGGTGCTCGTTGCGGTCCGCCGCGTACAGCAGCGCGATGCTGCGAGGGTGCGCGCGGGTGTCGCGCGCGAGGATGGAGCGCAGCAGCTGCCCGATGGGCCCGTCAGTGGGTTCCCAGGTGGCGGCATGCGGCTTGCCATCGCGGGTGAGCCTTTCAGAGAGCAGACGCATCTGGGTGGTGGTGCCAGCGCCGTCCAGGCCTTCCAGCACGATGAGCCTTTGGAGTATATTCATGGTCGCCGGCGCAGATTGTAATGAGAACCGCCCGTCGTGTCATGCTCCTGCTGCTCTTCACTGGCTGCCGCGTGGCGTTCGCCCAGGACAGCGGGAGCACGGACAGCGCGCTGAATCGGGAGATCACGATCGTCGGCCGGGACCAGGCGGCGATTCCCATCCCCCAGCCTTGGAAACAGGAGCAGGTATCCGTACCGAGCCTCGACGTCGAACCCCCGGACCCGCCAGAGGTTCCGGCCATACAGCCGCCGAAAGGAGACTGGGCGGCCCCGCGCGCAGAGCTTCTGATCGTGGAGCCTCCGCCCGACAAGAGCTCGTGATGCCGGGTGTGCGGGCGATGCCTTTTGTCATTTCCCTCGCTCTTCACGCCGCCCTGGTGACTCTTCTTGGGTTCGCTGCCTTCCGTGCCCCCGCTCCCGTCGTGAGCCAGCGGGCTGTCGACATTCTGGTGGTAAGCCCGCGCGGCAGCCCGGTTCCGAGAGGTGACGGGGCGCCAGTCCAGCCGGGCAGCGGAAAGGCGCGGTCTCCCCAGCTGGTCAGGCCGAGGCCGACCTATGATGCCGCCCAGGGTGCAGAGTCAGCCGATCAGCCAGATTTCGGTTCGCCTGCAGCCGCGGCATTTCCGATGCCTGCTGCCGCGGATGTGCTGTCTGACGCGCACCCTGACCGGTCCGGCGCGGCGGGCTCTCTGGCGGGAAACGGGCTGCCCGAGGGGACGCAATTCGGATGGGAAGGGGCAACGCGAAAGCTGGTCCGAAAACGCAATCCCGTGGTCCCTGCCATTCTCAGCACGGCGGGGCAGGAAGTGGAGTGCCAGGCGCGTATCACCGTGAGCCCTTCCGGGGGGGTCACTCACGTGGAAATTGTCAGCAGCTCAGGCTATATTGAGATTGATGCCAGTGTCGAGGCAGCCCTCCGTGACTACCTCTTCTCCCGGGTGGACGGCAGGAAAGATGAGGTGGGAACGGTAAGATTCCACTTCCGCCTGGAGAGGCTGGATTGAAGAAAGCTTTCGCATACGCTTCCGTGGCCCTGGTGGCCATTTCTCTCATAGTGCTGACAGCACTGGCTGCCTGGGAGCTGGACCGCCTCTTCACCGAGCGGATGGCAGAGCTGAAGGGGAGGACCATCGCCGCGCTGGAAGAGATGCTGGGCAGGCGCATCAGCTACGCGGCAATTTCCCCCTCGATCTTCCAGTACATCGAGGTCCGCGACCTCACGATCTACGGGGCCGAAAGACCCGACGACGCAGTTCTCACCATTCATACCATTCGCGTGTCCTACAGCCTTGCGCAGCTCCTCGCCCACCGGGATCCGCTGCGCGCGCTGCACGAGATCAGGATCCTGAACACGCGCCTGGCACTTGACCTGGACAGGGACCAGGACCTGCTCAGTCTCATCCGCCGCCTTGCTGACGGCACAGGAGGCGGCCAGCAGGATATCAAGGTACGGCTCAGCGGCGCAAACGTGAGCCTCTCTGTTACGCAGGGGGGGACCACCTGGTCCCTGCAGAATCTCTTTTTCCAGGTCGATGCGCGGGACCAGGCCATCCACGTCGCGCTCCGCGGAGCGGTGGGTGGACGTCTCGAGAACGGGTTTAGCTTCTCTTCCATCATGAAAGTGGAAGGCTCGGTGGACCGCTCACTATCCGCTTCCGACCTCACGGTTCACCTGCTGACCCTGGAAAGCTCCCTCGTCAACGCCGGCAGCCAGACGCTGCAGGTGCTCTGGAAACAGGGGACCCTTGATATCCGCAAGATCCAGGACCGCTCGCCGATTGTCCTGCAGCTCACCGCGGAGCTGGAAAAGCAGCAATACACTCTGAAGTTCCAGACCGAGGACATGCGTCTCAGCCGCCTGTTCTCACTGGTGGGCCCGCTGGCACGCTACGAGAACTGGATGAAAACGCCGCTGACCGCCTCAGGTCACATCACCTACAGCGCCTCCAGCGGAAGCCTCGACTACCAGATCGATGCCGCGGCCTACTTCGAGGACCAGCTGCCCGTGCGGGAGGTGTCCCTGGAAACGAGCCTCCGCGGGACGGAGAAACAAGTGTTCTTCTCCCCGCTCAGGGTGACCTCCCCCAGCGGCAGCGTCGATTTCGAAGGAAGCCTGGTCTTCGACAGCCTATACCCCGAGGGACTTCTCACCCTGATGAACGTGGACGCGGGAACGGGGGAAAGGGTGAACGCGCGCCTCTCCCTCGAGCGGGTGCAGGGCAGGCTCGAGGTGCTGGGAGACCGCCTGGAGGTGGGTGAGCTCACCTTCAATACGTTCAAGTTCTCCCTCTCGCCGCTGGCCGGCGGTGCGGCGTTCTCTCTCATGGCGTCCTTCGCCGGCCCTCCACAGGCAGATTCCCTGATGGCCAACGGTGAGCTTCATTTCGATCGCCCCAGCGGCTCGACGCGCGCGGCCGGCACGCCCTTCAGGGCGCCGAACATTTCCCTCACCGCCTCCCTGAAGAACGCCCCGCCCGACAAGCTCTATCACCTGCTGGTCGGCGGGGGCGCTCTGAAGCAGGAGCAGAGAGACCTGTACGACCTGCTGGGCAGGCTCTCGGTGAACGCCGACCTCTCCGTCACGACCGATCTCTCGACGATCACCGTGGCCAGCCGGGAGGTCACCATCTCGCAGTGGGATGATCCGGGAACGTCGATTCGCTTCGGCTTCCTCGCGGATAACGAGCACATTGCCCTGAACGGCTTCTCCGGCACGTGGAAGGGGTTCTCCCTCGAGGGGGCCTTCGATGGCAGGTTTGCCCCTGAGGGGGAGATCGCATTTACCACGGGGCTCAAATTCCTGGGGACCCCCTACGACTTGAACGGAAGGTACTCTCCGCGGGAGGGCCTGCAGTTGCATGGCTCGTACGGTCTTTCAGTCTCCGCCTCGACGCCGCGCGACGGGAGGGTCTCCCTCCGCGCCCAGGCCGTGAACTTTCCCCTTCCCATCTCGGGGCATCTGTACCCGGTGAGCTTCCAGATCCAGGGCACGGGCAGCCCCCAGGGGGGGTGGGTGATCGATTTCCCCTCGATCTCCGCCCGCAACCTGTCATTCCTTGGATCCCGGGAAAACATGATTGCTCTCAGCGGCAGGCTCACCCCGTCGCGGCTGGACATCAGGCAACTCACCTTCTCTGATGCGTTTTCCCGGCTGGACGGCTCGGCGAGCGCCGATTTCCAGCTCCCCGAGGATGTCTTCGATCCCCAGATGCTGAAGAGCTTGAGCGCGAAGATCAATGCCAGCCTGAAAGCGTCAGGGGGGGAAGAAGCATATTCCGCGCAGGGCAGCCTGAAAAACGGAGCCCTTGCCCTGAATCTCCAGCTCACCGGATCCCCGCTCTCACGCCTGGGCTCCTCGGCGATCAAGGGCTCGGTGTCAGGCACCGGCGCGATCTCGGGAACGATGTCACAGCCCGTTGTCGACATTGCCTTTGCCTTGAAGGATGGGCGCGTGGGCAACGACAATCTTTCTTTCTCAGGACTGGCGACGCTCAGCCATGGCGCCGTGCAGGCGCGGGCGCTGCGGGTAGACTATCTTTCGCATCATCTCAGCGATGGCGCGGGAAGCGTCGAGCTGAAGACAGGCTCCTACACGTTCTCGGCGCACTACAAGGGCGAATACCTTGCCGATCCCATCAGGCTGAACGCGGATCTCAGCGGCCAGGTGCTCCCCGGCCGCGCTGATTCCGTGCGTGCCGGTATGATGGACCAGGGGCTCCAGGGCAGGCTTTCGCTGAGCAGCATCGTGGTGGGGGAGACCGTCATCCCGTCATGGTCAATCGCGTTTCGCATGGACCAGGGCAAGGTCACCGTCGACGGCGGTCCCGGCAACTCCATCCACGGGTGGATCGATGCGCAGCGCTCCTTCTACCTGTCTCTCGCCAATCCGCTTCCCATCATCGCGGCGCTCAGGGGGCGGGTCGTGGGAGACCACATTACCTCCACCGTGGACGTGGCAAGCCTCGACATGACGATGCTCAACCAGATCCTGAAAAGCCCCCTCATCGCCACGTCCGCGGGTCCACAGCCGATCCTCCGCGTGACCTCGGGGGTTGCCACGGGGCGACTGACCATCGACGGTCCCCTGGGAGACCCCGACTATACCGGGCAGCTGGAAATCATCGGCGGCGGTGTTTCCACCGCCTACTCTCCCGACAACGCCGGGCCCATCAGGACGACCCTGACCTTCGAAGGCAAGTCATTCCATTCGAACACGGTCATCGCGGGGGCCGGCAGCGCGAAGCTGAGCGCGGAGGCGCGATTCACCATCGACCACTGGGCTCCCCTCGCATTCGACATCACCCTGGCAACGGTGGGAACCGACCCGCTGCACCTGCGCGCGAAGTTCGGGCGTCTGAACACCGACGGTCTTGCCACCGGTCAGCTCAGGATTGCCGGGGACGACAGGAAGACCAATCTCACGGGCAACTTCTTCGTGAGCGACTGCAAGATCACCCTGGGACCGGATGAGCCGGGCAAGTTCGTGCCTGAGGAAGTTCCAACCTTCGTCACACTCGGCGTGCAGACGGGCAAGAGAGTCGAGTTCTACTGGCCGTCGGAGAACCTGCCCGTGGTGCGGACCACCGCGACCCCGGGGGGGAGTCTTGCCATCACCTATCGCGGCGATACCGGCGCGTACACCGTCAAGGGCGGGGCAGGCGTCCAGGGCGGGGAGATTTATTACTTCGACCGATCGTTCGTCATGAAGAAGGGGTCGATCACCTTCGATGAGAACCAGGACAGCTTCGATCCGCACATCACCACGCGCGCCGAAGTCCGCGAATGGGACCCCAATACCGGGGAAGATGTGAAGGTATACCTGGATGCGGACAGCACGCTGAGCAAGTTTTCCCCGCGCTTCAGCTCCGACCCGGCACGCACCAGTGCGACGCTTCTCTCCATGATCGGGGCGCCGATCGTCAACCGCGCGGAATCCCAGGGCCTCGGCATGGCCGCGCTCGTGTACTCTGACATCGTCACGCAGGGGCTGATCATCCGCCCCTTCGAGCAGAAAGTCCGACAGATGCTGAATCTCGACATGTTCTCCGTGAGGACACAGATCCTCCAGAACCTCGTGGCCCAGAAGGTTTTCGGCACGGCGGTCAATCCCCTTGACAACACCAGCGTGTCTCTTGGAAAGTACATAGGAAACGATCTCTTCCTGGAGCTGCTGGTGAGGCTGCAGTCCCCGCAACTTGTGACGGGTACGCCCCTCGTCTCGGGGAGCCTCCCGTACGAGGACCTGAACACGGGCGCGACCATTCCCCCGGGAAGCCTGACGCTCTTCGGGGCCGGGTTGCAGCCCGACCTGGAGCTCAGCATGGAGTGGGCCACCCCGCTGTTCCTCCTGACGTGGAGCTGGGTGCCACAGCATCCGGAGAGCATGTTCCTCTCCGACAACAGTCTTGCCTTCAGCTGGCGCATCGCCTACTGAAGGACGCATACAACGATCGAAGGAGCCTGATTTGAGAAGCCGTGCCGCCAGAATCCTCGTGACAACCATGATCTTTCTATTCGCCGGCTCGGCCTGGCTGGCGGCCCAGGCGGCCGGGCAGGAATGGTACGTCGGGAAGCCCATTTCTGACTTCACCTTCGTCGGGCTGGTGACCGTCAAGGCTGATGACCTGAAAGCCATCGTAAAACCCTACATCGGGCGCACCTTCAGCGTGGATCCGCTGCTCTGGGAGATAGAGGCAAAGCTGTACGCGCTGGACTACTTCGAGACCATCGTGCCCAACGCCCTTCCCGCCGACGATGCAAAGAGCGCGGTGATCATAGAGTTCACGGTGAAGGAACGCCCCGCGATCACCGCGATCCTGGTCAAGGGAAACGCGAGCGTGCGCACCAATGAGATCACCGACAAGATACTGCTGAAAAAGGGAGACCTTGCGAACCAGACCCGCCTGCTGTCCGACATCGAGGCGGTGAAGGCCCTCTACCTGGACAAGGGCTACGCGGACGCCACGGTAACCGCCGCCTTCGTCCCCGGGGACAGGGACAACGAGGTGAACGCCGTTTTCACGGTGGCCGAGGGGGTCCCCACGACCATCAAGGAAGTGCGCTTTTCCGGGAACGCATTCGCCTCCGACAGCACCCTGAAGGGGCTCATGAAGACCAAGCCGCAGTTCCTCTTCGACAGCGGGGTCTTCCAGGAGTCCAAACTGGAGGAGGACAAGACCGCGATCGTGGCCTACTATACCGATCACGGCTACGTGGACGCGAAGGTGGACAGGGTCAGCCGGGAGATCCAGACGATACAGGGGCGCAATTACATGGTGCTCACCGTCTACGTCACCGAGGGCGAGCAGTGGCAGTACGGGGGCCTGACCGTCAGCGGAAATAAGATATTTCCCACCGAACGCCTGGCTCAGCTTATCTATCAGAAGCTGGGCAAGGTCCTGAGCCTCCAGAAAGTCGAAGCCGACATCGCCAGGATCCAGGCCCTCTACTGGGAGAACGGGTATATCTTCAACACCTTCGACCGCTCGGAGAATCGGGACCCTGCGACGAAGACCATTTCCTACACCTTGAAGATCCAGGAGCTGGACAAGGCCCACATCGAGAACATCATCTTCAAGGGCAACACGCGCACGGCGGAAAACGTCCTGCGCCGGGGTCTTCCCTTCGAGGAAGGGGACATCTTCAACCGGGAAAAGATCATACAAGGCTTTCAGTATTTGCAGAACCTCCAGTATTTCAAGACGATTGCTCCCGACACGCAGCAGGGCTCGGCGTTCGGGCTGATGAACGTGATATTCAACATGGAGGAGGCGAGCACCGCCGACATCAACTTCGGTGTCGTGTTCTCCGGCGGGACATTCCCTGTTTCGGGAACGATAAAGTGGAATGAGCGCAATTTCCGCGGCCAGGGACAGACCGTCGGAGTGAACCTGGTGGCGTCCCCGATACAGCAGACGATCTCCCTGACCTACTCCGAGCCGTGGCTGTTCAACGTCCCCTGGGCAGGGGGAATTTCGCTGACATTCGACCACGAGATCGTGCAGAACGTCCTGCAAGACATGATCCCGCCGTTCTTCACTGACGCACAGGCCACCTTTGCCGCGCCGGACCCGTACAGCAACCGCGCCGATTACCTGGCTGACGTTGCGGCAGGAAAAACCATCCCCGCCCAGTACCTGATGACCTACGACATGTACAATTTCTCCCTCGGGGCGAACACCGGGTACGTCTTCACGTTTCCCTTCGGCAGGCTCGGCTTCCAGGGGAGCTACAACCCGACCCTGCGTTACGTCTACTACGATCCCGTGCTCTACCGCCCCTTCGAGGTGAGCGTGCGCAACAACAACTCGGTCTGGAATTTCATCGACCAGATCACAGTGGGTACCTATCTCGACGGCCGTGACATCTATTGGAACCCGACCTCAGGGTACTACATCGGGCAGAGCTTCACCTACACGGGAGGCTTCCTTGCCGGCGATCGTGATTTCATCCGCTCCGACACGAGGCTTGAGGGCTTCCTGACGCTGTTGAATGCGCCCATCACGGAGTCGTGGAACTTGATGTTCGTCTTCGCAGCACACACCGCCCTTTCAATGCTGCTGCCGAACTTTTCCTACGTGGGCGGACAGTGGGGCTTCAACCTCAGGACCGACGACACCGAGCAGCTGTACATCGATGGCATGACCGTCGGCCGCGGGTGGAACCAGCTGTACGTCTACGGCAACGCTCTCTGGGACAACAAGTTCGAGATCCGCATGCCGATTGTAAAGGAAGCAGTGTGGCTGGCAGGGTTCTTCGATGCGGCGGCGCTGCTCGACGAGCCCTGGCAGAGCCTCAGCAGCACGCCGGGAACGAGCCTCGACACGCTCAGCATCGAGGACTTCCTTTTC